>NZ_JACHHY010000005.1 GCF_014202905.1 Chitinivorax tropicus
GAGCCAGCCCTATGTTTAGGCCTGACCGTGACGTCATGGCGATCACCATGCAGGGGGCTTGGCTTGAGAAGTCGGGAAGAGGAAAGTGCGATATGGGGGGATGGTGCATCCCCAAACGACAGTATGTCGTCCAGGGGCCGGCAGAAGAGGAGGCCTATGGAATTCGGACAGTCCGTTAAGGATTTATCCGTAAATTAAATATACAATACAACCCTGAGCCGACCGTAACTCGGCACAGGATTCTCAAGATGACCAAAACTCGTGCCCATCCGTGGGAAGTGACCGATGAATTCTGGAAACGTGTGGAGCCCCTGATTCCGCAACCCTCACGCGATCCAGCCAGGTAGTACCTGCGCTGTGCTGGTGCAGGACGCCCGCCCAAATTGCCTCGTCTGGTCTTTGAGGCCATCGTGTATGTGCTTAGAACCGGTTGCCCATGGAAGGCTTTACCCAAGGAGCGCTTTGGCAGAGCCAGTGCGGTGCATCAGAAGTTCATGCAGCGGTCCAAGGCCGGATTCTTCGAGGCGCTATGGAAAGTGGGCGTTGCCGAATACGACAACTTTGAAGGCATCGCTTGGCGTTGGCAAAGCATGGATGGGGCGATGTTCAAGGCACCCTTGGCGCAAGAGGCTGTCGGCCCCAACCCGACGGATCGGGGAAAAAACGTAAGCCAGCGTCATCTGCTGGTGGACGGACCTGGTATCCCGCTATCACTCGTCGTGACCACAGCCAATGTGAACGACGTGACACAGATTGATGTTGTACTCGATGCTGCGGTGATCAAGTACCCAAGCAGCGTCGCTCCAAACCTCTGTGTCCGGATGCGGGCTATCGCGGCAAAGGTGCCATGGCTGTGATCCTGGCACATGGCTACATCGCGCATGTGGTCAGTCGGCAGAGAAAAGCGGCAGAGAAAAGACGTGATCCGCAGAAGAAAGTCCGGCGCTGGATGGCCGAGGCTTGCCATGGCGGGTTTAACCGGTTCCGCAAGCACTTGGTACGCTACGAAAAGCGGGAGCATACCTGCTTGGCACTCAACCACCTTGCTGCAGCCATCATTGCCTTGCGCAAGATCGATTTACCCGTCCATATTATTTATGGATAAATCTTAAGCAATCGCGTCGTGACTGCCCAGGGTGTCATGGGAGCCATTGCTGCTGTGCCAGCACGTGTCGCGATCCAGCCAGATTATCAACGACCCGCGTGCTTTGGGCGCTACGTCGTAGGCATACTAGTTCGTGATCTTGTCCTTTGGCGGGATGGACTTGCTTTTGCCATCATTACTACCTCGC
This sequence comes from Chitinivorax tropicus, assembly GCF_014202905.1. Classification (NCBI taxonomy): domain Bacteria; kingdom Pseudomonadati; phylum Pseudomonadota; class Betaproteobacteria; genus Chitinivorax; species Chitinivorax tropicus. The sequence continues at coordinate 1,293 of NZ_JACHHY010000005.1, forward strand.
TGGTTCGGACCGTGATAGGGCAGCAAAGTCATTGCCTAGCATTGCCCGGCAAAGAGAGGGCGCAATTGGGCTTTTATAAGTGTCGATACTCGCGCACGATGGCTTGCTGGCGGCGACTGATGGGGAGGCGTTCGGGGACGCCGTTCAGGATGGCAACCCAGTGCCCTTCGCCTTCTTGGGTTGTGGCTCGTTCAAAGCCGGCGATATAGGCTCGTGCGACTAGGCAGTTGCGGTGGATGCGGACGAATGCATCGGGGAATTCTTGTTCGAGATGGGTGAGCGATTCTTCCAATAGGTATTCTCGCGCCAATGTGCGGACAGTGACATATTTCAGCTCTGCTTTGAGATACAGCACGTCTTTGATTGGTACCAGCACCACCTTGCCTCGTTCAGAGACGCTGAGGAACTGGCGGCTTTTTTGATCGAGATTTTTGACTGAAGGGGGAGGGGCATGGAATTTATTGGCTTTTTCCAATGCGGCCTGTAGGCGTTCGAGTCGGATTGGTTTCAACAAATAGTCGATGGCATTGACTTCAAATGCTTGTAGCGCGAATTGATCATAGGCGGTGGTGAAGATGATGGCGGGCGGCTTGGGCAGTTTTGCCATGTGCTGGGCCAGCTCGATGCCTGACATGCCTGGCATTTTGATATCCAGCAGGGCTACGTCAGCCTCATTTTCATTCAGCCAAGTCAGTGCCTGTTGGCCAGAGGCGGCCTCTCCGGCGATGGATAGGCCCAATGCGCCGGGGCAGTCGTCGATCAGGTCTTTGAGGCGCTGTCGAGCGGGCATTTCGTCATCGACGATCAAAATTCGAATAGCATTTGCAGCCATGATTATTCTCGATAGGGCAGCACGATATGTACTTGATAATAGTTGCTGCCAACGGTCGTGGTAAGGGATGCTTCTGCGTCGAAGAACAGCGCAAGTCGTTCTCGGATGTTGCCCATGGCCATCTTGTTGCCGGCGTGATGTTTGCCGTCATCGGGCGAGAACGGGTTGCGGATGTCCAGATGGACTTCGTTACGCGAGCGGTAAGCATTGATGCTGATGATGCCCGGCGTTTCGCAGGGCTCGATTCCATGATAAACGGCATTTTCAAGCAAGGGCTGTATGACCAACGGTGGAATTTTAGCTTGTAACGGCGCCTTTTCAATATGCCATTCGAGTTGCAATCGTTCGCCTAGACGCAACTGCTCAATGGCCAGATAGTTGGATGCCAGCTCTAATTCACGCTTCAATGAAGACAGCTGGTTGTTGTCTGCCATGACTACGCGGAACAGATCTGCCAAGTCTTCCAGTGCGCGCTCTGCGACACGGGGTTTGCTGCGGATCATGCTCAGCACTGCATTTAGGCTGTTGAACAGGAAGTGGGGTCGGATACGTGCCTGCAGGGCTTGGAGGCGTGCTTCTGCAAGGGCAGGAGACAGTGCGCGATTCCTTAAATAGAAGTAATTCAGCAGTACACCGCTGCTGGTGGCACCGTACAGTAGGGCACGGATGATGCGCTCGCTCACCTTGATGGTAGGGTCGCCAAATACCCATGCGCCAATGGCACAGATCAGGGCGGTGCTGCCGAGTACGATCAATACGCCATTGCTGTAGCTTTGTCGGTGCAAGGGTTCGTTGATCGCGGCCAGGCATAGCATCGCGGCCAGCATGGTTGGCTGGGCAACCGTTGAGAATGCAGTGAAGGTGTTGGCCAGATCGCGAAGGGCATCGCTGCAGGTCAGGGCTGCCATCAAGATGGCAAGGTTGATGGCCAGCAGTATCCGTACTTGGGTGCCCAGGTTGCGGAAGTCTGGCAGGGCGTCGGGGACGCGGTTTTGGCTTATAATCGTCATCCCTCCATTTTTGTACAAGGCGAATGACATATGCAAGCCAGTAACCTGGATAACCGCGATAAAGCGTGGTCTGGCCGATTCTCCGAGCCGATGTCCGATCTGCTGCAACGCTATAATGCGTCGGTGGATTTTGATAAACGCATGGCGGAATTCGACATCCAGGGCTCATTGGCGCATGCGCGGATGTTGACCCGTGCCGGTGTGCTGTCAGAGGCGGATCTGAGTGCCATCGAACAGGGTATGTCGGAAATCCTGGCGGATATCCGCGCGGGCCGGTTCGAGTGGACGATTCAGCTTGAAGACGTGCACATGAACATTGAAAAGCGGCTGACGGATAAGATAGGGGATGCTGGGAAACGCTTGCATACCGGGCGCTCGCGCAATGATCAGGTGGCAACCGACATTCGCCTGTACGTGCGTGCTGCCATCGATGAAATCAGCGCCTTGTTGGTCGAGGTGCAAAAATCGTTGTTGGATCTGGCGGAGCAACATGTTGATACGGTCATGCCTGGCTTTACTCATCTGCAGGTTGCGCAGCCGGTCACCTTTGGCCACCACCTGATGGCGTATTTCGAGATGTTTGGGCGTGATATCGAGCGCTTTGTCGATGCTCGCAAGCGTACCAACCGCATGCCACTGGGCAGTGCCGCCTTGGCGGGCACCAGTTACCCGATCCAGCGTGAGTACACCGCAGAGCTGCTGGGCTTTGAGCAGGTCTGTCGCAACTCGCTCGATGCGGTATCAGATCGTGATTTCGCCATCGAATTCACCAGTGCGGCCTCGATTGCCATGATGCACATGTCACGTTTGTCCGAAGAGCTGATTTTGTGGATGAACCCGCGTTTCGGTTTCATTGATATCGCGGATCGTTTCTGCACGGGCAGCTCGATCATGCCGCAAAAGAAAAACCCAGATGTGGCTGAGCTGGCGCGTGGCAAATCTGCACGTGTGTTTGGTCATCTGATGGGGCTGCTGACGCTGATGAAAGGCCAGCCGCTCACGTATAACAAAGACAACCAGGAGGACAAGGAACCGTTGTTCGATACGGTGGATACCTTGACCGTCACCCTGACCATCTACGCGGACATGCTACGGGGCATCACCGTCAATAAGGAAGCAATGCGGGCTGCGGCCTTGCAAGGCTATGCCACTGCTACCGATCTGGCTGACTATCTGGTCAAGCGAGGCTTGCCTTTCCGCGATGCACACGAGGCGGTGGCCCTGGCGGTGCGTCATGCCGAGCAGCAGCGTTGTGATCTGGCTGAGCTGAGTCTGGACACCCTAAGGCAATTTTCAACCTTGATCGAAGCGGATGTATTTGAGGTGTTGACCCTGGAGGGTTCGCTCAATGCCCGTAATCATATCGGCGGCACCGCACCCGCTCAGGTGCGCGCAGCCATTGCCGCTGCCAGGCAAGCGCTCGGAGGGGATTGAGATGTGGCGGAGCGTCGCGCCGATCCTGATCATCTGTGCGTTGGGTGGGCTGTGGCATGGGTGGAAGCAACCATCCAAGCTGGAGATCAAGCCAGATGAGCTAGGGCGTGTACAGCTCTATGCAACGACCTGGTGTGGTTACTGTCAGGCTGCACGCCAATACTTCCAGGCCAAGGGCATCCAATATGTCGAATACGATGTCGAAAAAGACGCTGAGGCCAATCGGCGTGCTGTTGGCTATGCAGGCCCTGGCGTGCCGGTCATTGTGGTGGGGCAGGACGTGATGCATGGTTTTTCAGTTGAAGAATTTGAAGAGCGCTTTGCCTCACGGGCTCAGTGACAGCGTTGCTGCTGGCATTCGCCCCTCGGCCATCAAAATTCAGCTCAGTCATTTTCCATCGGTGCAGCAGGGGCTGCTCAGCGCGGCTCCTGCCATGTCATGCGTTTCATCGATGTGGTAGCGAAATATGCAAATCCATTGGCAGTGTCTGGCATTTCATCAGCTGAATGTCCATCAATTGTATCTGGTGATGTCTTTGAGACAGCAGGTGTTTGCGGTCGAGCAATCCTGTGTCTATCAGGATGCTGATGGCGCGGATCAAGCAGCATGCCATCTCATGGGGTGGTCTGTTGATGGCAGGCTGCTGGCTTACGCCAGATTGCTCCCGCCAGGTGTCAAGTTCGCAGATGCTTCGTTTGGCCGGGTGGTCACCAGCCCGGATGTACGTCGCCAACGTATTGGCTGGCAATTGCTGGATCAGGTCATGCAGGCCATGGATCGGCTGTTCCCTGGGCAGCCGATCACCATCGGTGCGCAAAGCCATCTGCAATCATTCTATGGCAGCAAAGGGTTTGTAGCGATTGGGCCAGAATACCTGGAGGATGGGCTGCCGCACATCGACATGAGATGCCCAGGTTCCGTCGGCGCGATTGCATAGTCCACGCTGAATCGGGTCATCAGAACCTGGTGGCCACCGCTGGGTGATGCAATCAGGCTGTGTTGGGCATCACCGCAAGGATAGGGCTCAGAACGAGCCGGGCGGGCGAACGACGGTGGATGGCACGTCTGCCAACCAAGCCAGCTGTCGTGCTGCCTTGAAAGGGTGAAGTCATAACCCGTCCATACCCGCTTGGTTCAACGCAGGCTGGAGATATCATCTGCCGACATGGCCAGCATCGGGTTGCCGTTGTGGGCGGTTCGATTGATCGGTCGGAACCCCAACGAGCGGAAAAAAGCACGAGAGGTTGCGTTGTCAGGGTGGTGGGTGACGACCATCCATTGGCAATCCGGCAAGGCTGCCAGCCCTTTCAAAATGGCGGTGGCCGCGATCCGGCCCAGGCCTTGACGATGATAACGTGCATCGATGACCAGCTGCTTCAGCTCATATTCACCCGGCACGCGCTGTGTCTGGGCGGGGTCATTGTAACTGGGGCCGAAGGCAATCATGCCAACCGCACCGTCGGCAATGTCAGCGTGAATCAGCCTGAATTGTATGCCAGGGCGATCCAGCGATTGCTGATGCCAATACCAGCAAGGCTGCACCCAGGTTTTTTCCAGCGCGCCCGGGTCGATCTGTTCCAGATCACTACGATTCAGGAGTGTGACGGGTCTGAGTTCTAAATTCATGGTTGTTGGGGTTTCCAATTGCAGGGCAAGAAGAAGCGGGGCAATCGCTGTCATGGCGGCAACGGAACTGGCCATGAGCTGCCTCCCCACCAAGTGCAAACGCAATCCATCGATCATGTGTCAAAAGCGGACTTGGCGGATGGTTTATGCCAAGGCCTGCCTTATTCTGCGGTGCGCTATGTGGGGTCGAATCCTAGTGCAGCAATAATATATTAGCCAACTACTTTCGATGCTTCTTATATTTTAATGATGAAATGTATGGAAGCGTCGTGAAATCGGTGGATATGAAGAATATTGCTTCTCTTTGAAATCATTAATGTTTGTGAGGTGAGAGGCAATACATGCACATCGGTAAATGTAGATGTAAGCGGTTGAGACTTGGTGCCGATGGGCCAAGAGGCGTAGATAAAAAGTAGGGGCAGCGGCTGTGCCAAGCCCTGCTGCATGGCAGCCAGCCGGGCTTGGTCGAGGGGTATCGGCAGGAGCGCCCAAGGCGGGCGCACTGGGCAAGCGTTACAGGCTTTCCAGCTGCAGCAGTTCCTCGATGGTTTGCCGCCGACGGATCAAGTGTCCTTGTCCGTTTTCAACCAACACCTCTGGAATCAACGGGCGGCTGTTGTAGTTGGACGACATGGACGCCCCATAGGCACCGGTATCGTGGAAAAGCAACAGGTCACCCACCTGTGTCGTGGGCAGATCACGTGACACGACTGTGCCGCCATCCTGCTGGGTGAACACGTCGCCGGATTCACACAGCGGGCCTGCCACGACAGTCGGGACTGGCGGCGCCTCGCCAGACTGGGCGCGATCGGAAATGACGGAGATGCCGTGATAGCTGCCATACATGGAAGGCCGCATCAGATCATTGAACCCCGCATCCACTAGCACAAAGTGCCTGGAACCCATCTGCTTGACCGCCCGAACCTCTGTCAGCAGCGCACCGGCCTCGGCCACCAGATAGCGTCCTGGCTCGATTTCCAGGCGGATCGGGTGCCCCAGCTTGGCTGCAATCCGCTGCCGGGCTGCGTCCCACAGGCCGAAATAGTGCTGGGTGTCAACGCGGGGCTCGTGCCCGACATAAGGAATCGATAACCCGCCACCTGCGGAAATGGCCTCGATGTCATGCTGCATCCCGCAGGCCAGCTCAACCATGGCATCGCACACCTTTTCGAGGTGTTGATAATCCACCCCCGAGCCAATATGCATGTGCAAGCCGACCAGGTGTAGCTGATGTTGTCGGATGGCTGCCAGCGCTTGCGGCAGTTGCGTGTGCCAGATGCCATGCTTGCTGTTCTCGCCACCAGTGTTGGTCTTGTTGCTGTGGCCGTGCCCAAACCCTGGGTTGATTCTCAGCCAGACGCGGTGGCCGGGGCTACGTTGCCCCAGCTGGTGCAGCATGTCGATCGAGCCCGCATTCACCTCGATTCGTTGCGCCACGACCTGCTCCAGCGTGGGGCGATCCAGCAGATCAGCCGTGAAGACGATGCCTGCAGGATCTCCCGCAGGGCTGAATCCCGCCTTGAAGGCCCTTTCCAGCTCGCCTGCCGAGACGGAATCCACCACCACGCCAGCTTCTCGCATCAGGCGGAGGATGTGGGTGTTCGAACAAGCCTTCTGCGCAAAGCGAATCACGTCAAACGCGCGTAGTGCCTGGATTCGCTCGCGGATCACCGAGGCATCATACAGCCAGAGCGGCGTGCCGAACTCCTCGGCCAATTGGTGCAGCAAGGGGGAGGGGAAGGTGGGCATGGTCGGTCAGCTCCTCGACATCGGATTGGATTCGTTGGCGGCATGCGCCGCAAAGATACCGATATCTTTACTTGATTTGATCATTCAATAAAATAATAAAATATCGCCTATCCATTCATTTTTGATATGCATTGGCGATCATGACAAGGGCCATATGAAGATCTCTTTCCGTCATATCGAGGTGTTTCGCGCCGTGATGACCGCAGGCAGCGTAACCGGTGCCGCCACGCTGCTGAGCACCTCTCAGCCCACCATCAGCCGGGAGCTGGCGCGGCTGGAGCAATTGTTGCAGCTCCAATTGTTCGAGCGTGTAAAAGGCCGGCTGATCCCCACCACCCAGGCACTCTCGCTATTTGATGAGGTGCAGCGCGCCTATGGGGGGCTGGAGCGGGTCGTGAGCAAGGCTCAGTCACTCCGTCATTTCGAGCAGGGCCAGCTATCCATCGCCGCCCTGCCGGTTTTTGCGCAGACCTTGCTGCCACTGGCATGCCGCGCCTTCAATGACCAGTTTCCACACGTCAGCCTGACCATCACCCCAGAGGAATCCCCCCTGCTTGAGGAAAGCCTGAGTGCCCAGCAGCACGACCTGGGCTTGTCGGAGCAGGCGACAACGCCACCAGGGACGGCACAGCACGGCATATTGACGGCGGACATGGTGTGTATTTTGCCCGAGGGGCATCGGCTTCTTGACCGGGCTTGTCTGGCGCCCAGCGATTTCCACAAGGAGCCATTCATCAGCCTGTCTGGCTTCGACGTGTATCGACAAAGGCTCGACAGCCTGTTCCTGGAGCATCAAGTCGAAAGGCGGATGTTGATTCAGACCACCAGCGCGGCATCGGTGTGTGCCATGGTTCGCGAAGGGCTGGGGGTGGCCATCGTCAACCCGCTGACAGCCTTTTGCGAGTTGGGGCAACGCATCCAGGTGCGACCATTTAGCCTGTCGGTGCCGTTTCAGGTCTGCAGCGTCCGCCCCCTGCATCGTCCGCCATCCGCGTTGGCAGACGCTTTTGCTGCGACCTTGTTGAAAACGGCGCGGCAGCTGCAACAACGCATCCAGCAGCAATTCAGCCCGGCTGGATAGCCTCCATCAGCGGGCATACCCACATATCCGCATCGACCAAGTTCAGAGCTTTGCTCTTGTCCACGAATGAACACCCACATCGCCATGATCCACGTCAATACCGCGCGGTCTGACGCTGCCACCAAGAATTCTCAGCAGATACGGCTATGCCATGTAAGTAGCTGACTTTCATATTAATCAATGCCTTGTGTGCTGATGTCGAGCTGAGAGACTGGTTGTGCGCAATATCCCAATCGGTCGATGATCTGACATACCAAACCATCAACCACGCGATGCACGAAAACCCGCTCCATGACGCTGTTATGACGAAGACGGACATATGCCAGATCCAAACGAATACCTCGCCAAACCGCACCACGCCATGCGGCTTGCCTGTTTATAAAGCGAATGGCATCATTCATAGTTTGCGGTCAGTTCGACTCCACCAGCTTGTTGGCCCGCGCTCAACCACTGAGTTGCCGCCGGATTTGAATACAAGTAATTGAATGATTGAGGAATAGCAATGCAAGTGAATTTGGAAACCCTGGGCCAGCTAGAGCGTCGCCTGAACATAGTCGTGCCCTTTGCGCAAATCGATGCCGAAGTCAATTCCCGCCTCAAGCGCGTATCCCGCACCGCCAAGATCCAAGGCTTCCGCCCAGGTAAGGCGCCGCTGCGTATCGTTGAGCAGTTCTACGGCCCACAAGTGCGTGAAGAAGTCTTGGGTGAAACCGTGCAGCGTAGCTTCAGCCAAGCGGTAACAGAACAGCAATTGCGCGTTGCCGGCTATCCTCGCTTTGAGCCGCTGCCTGCAGAGGGCGACACCACTGATTTCAAATTCAGTGCAGTCTTCGAGGTGTATCCGGAAATCGCCGTGGGTGACCTGTCCGCAGTCGACCTGGAAAACCCTGTCACCGACGTGACCGACGCCGAAGTAGACAAAACCATCGACATCCTGCGCAAGCAACGCACCTCGTTCAACGCAGTGGAGCGCGCAGCTCAGGAAAACGACCGCGTGATCATCGATTTTGCAGGCAAGATCGACGGTGAAGTGTTCGAGGGTGGCAAGGCAGACAACTACTCCGTATGGCTTGGCCAAGGCCAGATGCTGAAAGATTTCGAAGCAGGCATCGTGGGCGTGAAGGAAGGCGAATCCAAGACTTTCGAAATGGTCTTCCCAGAGGACTATCATGGTAAAGACGTGGCTGGCAAGACTGTGGTTTGGGAAATCACCGTCAAGAACGTTGCCGAAGCGACATTGCCTGAATTGAACGACGACTTCGCCAAGATGCTGGGTATCGAAGACGGCGACTTGACCAAAATGCGCGATGAAGTGAAGAAGAATGTTCAGCGCGAAGTCAGCCGCCGCCTGAAGGCCCGCCTGAAAGAAGGCGTGATGCAAGCCCTGCTCGACAACACCAAGTTCGATGTGCCCAAGGCATTGGTGCAGATGGAAGTAGGCCGCCTGCAGCAACAGACAGCCAATGATTTCGCATCGCGTGGCATTGATGTTGCTAATATGCAATTGCCAGCGGAGCTGTTCACTGCACAGGCAGAGCGCCGTGTTTCTTTGGGCTTGATCCTTGCAGAATTGGTGAAGCACCACAATCTACAAGCGAAGCCGGAGCAGATCCGTGTGATCGTGGAAGAGTTCGCTGAGTCTTATGAACAGCCGGAAGATGTTGTCAAATGGTACTACGCAAGCCGCGAGCGTCTGGAAGGGCCTGAAGCGTTGGCTACCGAAGACAATGTGGTTGAGTGGGCCAAGACACAGGCGAAAGTTCAAGACAAGGCACTCAGTTTTGATGAACTGATGGGGAATAAGTAATGTTCCAAAAATCGGATTGGCAGCCTCAAAACATCGGCTTGGTGCCGATGGTTGTAGAAAGCAGCGGGCGCGGCGAGCGCGCCTACGATATCTATTCACGCTTGTTGAAAGAGCGTGTGGTGTTCCTCGTGGGGCCCGTCACAGACGAGTCAGCCAATCTGGTTGTGGCGCAGTTGCTGTTCCTGGAGTCGGAAAATCCCGACAAGGATATTTCGCTCTATATCAATTCACCCGGTGGTTCGATCACCGCCGGCATGTCGATCTACGACACCATGCAATTCATCAAGCCCGATGTCAGCACATTGTGTATTGGTCAGGCTTGCAGCATGGGCGCGTTCCTGCTTGCATCCGGCAGTAAAGGCAAGCGCTTTGCACTGCCCAACTCTCGTGTGATGATTCACCAGCCGTTGGGCGGATTCCAAGGCCAGGCTTCGGATATCGAAATCCATGCCAAGGAGATCCTGTATTTGAAGGACAAGTTGAATCGCATGCTGGCAGAGCACACCGGGCAACCACTGGATAACATCCTGCGCGATACAGACCGTGACAATTTCATGAGCGCAGAAGCGGCTCGTGAATACGGCTTGATCGATCAGGTCATCTCCAAACGCGGTTGAAATGCCTGAGCACGGGCCTTGCAAGGCCCGTGTTTCACTTGCTGATGAAATTCGCTACACTGCAGATAAATCATTGTATTGATCAGCTCGGTACGTCGAGCGTCTCTATCTGCCATCCAGTTTTTCGGGGATACGGCCATGTCCGACAGTAATGAAAAAATGCTTTATTGCTCCTTCTGCGGCAAAAGCCAGCACGAAGTGCGCAAATTGATTGCCGGCCCCCAAGTGTTCATCTGCGATGAATGTATCGAACTATGCAACGATATTATTCGCGAAGAGACGCAAGGCCAGAGCAACGAAGACAAAGTCACCGGAGAAAACAAATTACCGGTGCCTTCCGAGATCCGCTCGATTCTCGATAGCTACGTCATTGGTCAAAACAAGGCCAAGAAGATCCTGGCCGTAGCGGTCTACAATCACTACAAGCGCCTTGCGCAGCAGGAAAAGAGCTCCGATGTGGAGCTGGCGAAGAGCAATATCCTCCTGATTGGCCCGACCGGCTCAGGCAAGACGCTATTGGCCCAGACCCTGGCTCGATTGCTGAATGTACCATTCGTGATGGCTGACGCCACCACGCTGACCGAAGCCGGTTATGTGGGAGAGGATGTCGAGAATATCATCCAGAAGCTCCTGCAGAAATGTGATTACGATGTGGAGAAGGCCCAGCGCGGCATTGTCTACATTGATGAAATCGACAAGATTTCCCGCAAATCCGACAACCCCTCGATCACTCGTGATGTATCGGGAGAAGGGGTTCAGCAAGCTTTGCTGAAGCTGATCGAAGGCACGGTTGCGTCGGTTCCACCTCAAGGTGGGCGTAAGCACCCCAATCAGGAGTTCGTACAGGTTGACACCACGAATATCCTGTTTATCTGTGGTGGCGCATTTGATGGTCTTGAAAAAGTCATCCGCAATCGCTCCGTAAAAGGTGGGATTGGCTTCGGTGCTGAAGTTCAAAGCAAGGATGACAAAGTCGCTGTTGGTCAGACTTTGCGTGATGTCGAGCCTGAGGATTTGATCAAATTCGGTTTGATTCCAGAGTTTGTTGGTCGCCTGCCTGTGGTGGCGACGCTGGAAGAGCTGGATGAAGCCGCATTGGTCACCATCCTGACAGAACCCAAGAATGCGCTGGTCAAGCAATATCAAAAGTTGATCGCCTTGGAAGGCGCAGAGTTGGAAATCCGCGAGGACGCCCTGTATGCCACAGCACGTAAGGCACTGGCACGTAAGACGGGTGCACGCGGTCTGCGGTCGATTCTGGAGCATGCATTGCTGGATACCATGTATGAGCTGCCTGGAATGACCAATGTGAAAAAGATCGTGTTGGATGAGAACTGTATTCAAAACAATGCAGCGCCACTCATGATCTATGAAGATCAGCCCAAAACAGCCAATGCAGCACCTTGAGTGTTGAATCTGTTTTTGTGAATGTAGTAAGTTTTCCGCCCCTTCTGGGGCGGAACTTTTTTCTGCTATGCCTTGGTAAATCGGCTAACATTAGCTGAACGCTACATCTATTCTGGGCGTGCGGCCAAAGCTTGAATTATGAACGGTCGCCCACATCTGCCTAATCTGTCAACTTGCTGCCCAGGTGAACGATATGTCCCACCAAAACGAACTACCTGCAACACCGACCTCGTTGCCACTTTTGCCATTACGTGATGTGGTGGTATTCCCACACATGGTGATCCCGCTGTTCGTCGGGCGTCCGAAATCCATCAAAGCGCTGGAAACCGCGATGGAAGATGGCAAACAGATCCTATTGGTTGCGCAGAAATCTGCCGCCAAGGATGAGCCTCAGCCCGAAGATTTGTACGGTGTTGGCACGGTTGCTACGGTGCTCCAGATGCTGAAGCTGCCAGACGGCACCGTGAAAGTGCTGGTTGAAGGATCACAACGCGCCTTGGTTGACTCAGTCGATAGCGAACAAACGCATTTCGTGGCTAAAGTGACACCTGTGCAATTGGATGACAAGGAAAACCACGAAGTCGAAGCCATGCGCCGTGCTTTGATCGCGCAGTTTGATCAATACGTCAAATTGAACAAAAAAATACCCCCGGAAATCTTGACCTCGCTTTCTGGAATTGATCAGGCTGGCCGGCTGGCTGATACCATTGCCGCCCATCTGCCACTCAAACTTGAGCAGAAGCAAGAAGTTCTGGAAATGTTCCCGATCAAGGATCGATTGGATCATCTACTCGGTCTGTTGGAAGCGGAAATCGACATCCTGCAAGTCGAGAAACGCATCCGTGGCCGCGTCAAGCGCCAGATGGAAAAGAGTCAGCGCGAGTACTATTTGAATGAGCAAGTCAAAGCCATTCAGAAAGAGCTGGGAGAAACCGAGGAAGGTGCTGATCTCGACGATCTTGAGAAAAAGATCAAGGTTGCAGGCATGACCAAGGAAGGCAAGGCCAAGGCGGAAGCCGAGCTTAAGAAGCTACGACTGATGTCCCCGATGTCAGCCGAAGCCACCGTCGTCCGTAACTACATCGAAACTTTGATCGGCCTGCCCTGGAAAAAACGCACCAAAATCCACAAAGACCTGGCTGAAGCCGAAACCGTGCTCGATACAGATCACTATGGATTGGATCGCGTCAAGGAACGCATTCTGGAGTACCTCGCGGTGCAACAGCGCGTTGACAAGCTCAAAGCACCGATTTTGTGCCTAGTAGGCCCGCCAGGGGTGGGCAAGACCTCACTGGGGCAATCCATTGCCCGCGCCACCAACCGCAAATTTGTCCGGATGGCACTGGGTGGTGTGCGTGATGAAGCGGAAATTCGCGGCCATCGTCGGACTTACATCGGCTCCATGCCCGGCAAGATTCTGCAAAACATGAATAAGGTTGGGGTGAAAAACCCATTGTTCCTGCTGGATGAAGTAGACAAGATGGGCATGGACTTCCGAGGCGATCCAAGCTCCGCGCTGCTGGAAGTGCTCGACCCCGAACAGAATTCAACCTTTGTTGATCACTACATCGAAGTTGAATATGACCTGTCAGATGTGATGTTCGTTGCCACCGCCAACACATTGAACATCCCCGGACCCCTGCTCGATCGGATGGAAATCATCCGTTTGTCAGGTTATACCGAGGACGAAAAAGTCAATATTGCCGAGCGCTACCTGATTCCAAAGCAGATGAAGGCCAACGGGCTGAAAGAAGGCGAGTTGAGCATCACCGAAAGCGCCATTCGAGATGTCGTCCGTTATTACACCCGCGAGGCAGGTGTGCGTAGTCTTGATCGCGAGATTGCCAAGATCGCACGAAAAGTGGTCAAGAGCCTATTGCTGAAAAAGGACAAAACTGGCAAGGCCATCTCGGTCAATGCTCGGAACCTCGATAAATACCTGGGTGTCCGCAAATACCTCTACGGAATTGCAGAGCAGACCAATCAGGTTGGCCAAGTGACCGGTCTGGCCTGGACAGAAGTGGGCGGCGAGCTGCTGACCATTGAATCGGTGGTGTTGCCTGGCAAAGGAAAAATGACCACGACGGGCAAGCTGGGCGATGTGATGCAAGAGTCCATCCAGGCTGCGCTATCTGTCGTTCGTAGTCGCGCACGTAGCATGGGTGTCGATGAGTCCTTCCATGAAAAGAAAGATATCCATATTCACCTGCCAGAAGGCGCAACACCCAAAGATGGTCCAAGTGCGGGTATCGCCATATGCACCGCAATCGTCAGCGTGCTGACAGGTATCCCTGTGCGCGCAGATGTAGCGATGACCGGTGAGATCACATTGCGAGGTGAGGTACTGCCTATCGGCGGCTTGAAAGAGAAGTTGTTGGCGGCCCATCGAGGCGGAATCAAGAATGTATTGATTCCAGAGGGCAACGTGAAAGATTTGGCTGAGATTCCGGACAATATCAAACATAAATTAACGATTCATCCAGTGAAATGGATCGATCAGGTGCTTGAATTGGCCTTGGAAAGACTGCCTGTGATCGAAGGTGAAAATGACGTTGGCATCGAAGTTCCGCCTAAAACAGAAGACTCGGCTACTGGCGCGGCTTTGAAGCATTGATTTATCTGGCAATTAACTTGACATGGAGAATTTGCAGTTGCTATAAAAGCCCTGTAGGGCGTTTAAAGTGAACCTAAATAACTGAATGGAAAGGGGACGTTCGTGAACAAATCCGAATTGATCGACGCGATTGCCGCACATGCCGAGATCTCCAAAGCCGCTGCTGGCCGCGCCCTGGATGGTGCGATCGAAGCGGTCAAGGACGCATTGAAAAAAGGGGATATGGTTACGCTGGTGGGTTTCGGTACCTTCTATGTTGGCGAACGTTCTGCTCGTAATGGGCGCAATCCGCGTACGGGTAAGACAATCAAGATTGCGGCAGCGCGCCTGCCGAAATTCCGTGCAGGTAAGTCTTTGAAAGAGGCGGTTCAGCCCCCAGGGAAAAAATAATTTCGTCTGAATGCAAAAAAGAGCTTGGCGAAATAAGGATGTCTCTATATAATGCCGGTCTCTGTCGTTAGCCAAGACTGGTTTTCGGCAGATCCGGGCGCTTAGCTCAGTTGGTAGAGCGTCTGCCTTACAAGCAGAATGTCGGCGGTTCGACTCCGTCAGCGCCCACCAAAGCATTCCGGAGCGGTAGTTCAGTTGGTTAGAATACCGGCCTGTCACGCCGGGGGTCGCGGGTTCGAGCCCCGTCCGCTCCGCCAAATTTAAAAAAGGGTGAACTCCGGTTCACCCTTTTTTGTTTCTTGTCGCCACCTTTTGTCAAAAGATACTTGCCCTGGCTGGTTTTATCGATAGAATTACGCGCTGACCCTTCAACATCAAACCTATGAAGCTCGTGCTTCCCATATCCAAATGTTTGAATTTGTAGAAAAGTATAAAACTCCGCTTCAAGTCCTGCTAGGCGTCATCGCCGTGTCTTTCGTTGGTTTCGGTGTTGGCAGCTATGATATCGGTAGTGATCCGAATTTCGTGGCGAAGGTGGGCGGGCAAAAAATCTCCCGTCAAGAATTGGTGAATGCTATCCAGGGGCAGAATCTGCCCAATACGCCAGAGGTCAAGGAAGAAATTCTGCGCGGATTGATTTCCCAGCGATTGCGCATTAATCATGCAACTGACATTGGTATGCGTGTGTCAGATGCTGAGTTGGCAAAATACATTGCGGGTATTCCAGCATTTCAGGATAACGGGGTGTTTAGCAAAGCCAAGTATGAACAATTCCTGAAAGCGCGCGGATGGTCTGTCGAGTATCTGCAGAACCAAGTCCGTAATGATCTGGTTTCGGCCCAGTTGGTGGATAGCGTTGTCAGCAGTGGGTTTGCATCGAAGACCATGACTGCCCAACTGCTGGGTTTATTTGAAGAGCAACGAGAAGTGTCGGTAGCTACCTTCTCGCCCCAGGCTTTTACAGCTCAGGTCAAGCTGGATGCGGATGCAGCGAAGAAATATTACGATGCGCACCCTGACGAGTTCAAGCAGCCAGAGCAGGCGAGGGTGGAGTATGTCGTGCTCTCCAAAGAGGAATTGGCTGCGCACCAGGCGGTGACAGATGCCGAGTTACAGCAATACTTCGATCAGAATAAAGACAGCCTGGCCAAAGAGGAGCGCAAGATCAGTCATATCTTGCTGACAGTTGATCCAAAGGCAAGCGCGGAAGAGAAGGCTAAAGTCAGGGCTAAAGCGGAAGACCTTCTGAAAAAGGTACAGGCTGCGCCGGATACGTTTGCCCAATTGGCAAAAGCAGAATCTCAGGATCCGGGCTCTGCGGTCAATGGTGGTGATCTGGGTTTCTACAGCAAGGGTGGTGGTTTTGTAAAACCGTTTGAGGATGCGGCCTTCTCAATGAAGAAAGGCGAAATCAAAGGATTGGTCGAGACCCAATACGGCTTCCATATCCTGAAGCTGGATGATCTGCATATGAAGTCGTTTGATGATGTCAAGCCGCAGGTCGAGGCAGCAGTCAAGGCACAAAAAGCGTCGCAGCTATTTGGTGCTGCGTCGGACAAGTTCAACGACTTGCTGTATAACCAGCCCGACTCACTGAAGGCGGTCGTCGATGAGTTCAAATTGACGGTCAAGCAAAGCGATTGGTTGGATCGTAAAGCGGCCAAAGATGCTGACCTCAATAATCCGAAGGTGCTGGAAGCGCTGTTCTCCGACGATGTCATCAAGAAGAAGCATAATAGTGAGGCCGTTGAGTTCATGCCTGGCAAGTTGGTTGCCGCCCGCATGATCGAGCATCGCCCTGCGGGAGCGAAGGCGTTGACGGAGGTTCAAGCTGAGCTGGTGAAGAAATTGACACTGGATAAGGCAAAAGAACTGGCGGTGGCCGACGGCAAGGCGAAGCTGGGTGCGCTCAACTCGGGTAAGGAGATAGGTCTTTCCTGGGGTGAGTCAGTGAAACTGACCAGGCAAGGGTCGCAAACAATCGATCAGGACAGTGCCCGAGAGATATTCAAACTTGCTGGCGCCAAGCTGCCTGCATATGCGGCTTCCACATTGCCGGATGGCGGATTCGCCATCTATAAGTTGACCAAGATCACGCCGGCAGATGTGGGGCCAGATAAGGTCAAGGCAATGTCGCAGATGGTGGCGCGGCAGACCTCCCAGCTAGAGGCGATGGCCTACGTCAAGAGTCTGGAAGGCAAGTACAAAGTCGAGATTCAAAAAGAGTCACTTGGCAGCGCCGAGTGATCTGACAGAATCGGTTTGAACGGCGGGTGTTGGTTGCACCTGCCGTTTTTTTTCTGCGTGGATGGTGGTAGGTCGCTTTTGAAACCATGCTAGCTCTGGGCAGGTACTGCTACCATATGGCTATGGAAGCTTCTACCGTATTCGACCCCAAGCCCATACTGACCGCCTTGCCCAGCCTGCCTGGTGTCTACCGCATGCTGGCCGTTGACGGTTCGGTGTTGTATGTCGGCAAGGCAAAAGACCTGAAAAAGCGCGTATCGTCTTATTTCCAGAAGACGGATCTGTCGCCTCGCATCAAATTGATGGTAGCGCAGATTTCGGCGATTGAAACAACTGTGGTGAGAACCGAGAGTGAGGCATTCATTCTTGAAAACAACCTGATCAAGGCACTCAGTCCACGTTATAACATCCTCTTTCGGGACGATAAATCCTACCCCTACATCTTACTGACTGGCCACGCATTCCCTCGACTGGGCTTCTATCGTGGTGCGCTGGATCGCAAAAATCAGTATTTTGGCCCGTTTCCGACTGGACATGCAGTACGTGAAAATATCCAATTGCTGCAAAAAGTCTTCCGCCTGCGCACATGCGAAGATTCCGTCTTCAACAATCGGTCGCGCCCATGCCTGCTTTACCAGATCAAGCGCTGTACAGGGCCTTGTGTCGGGCTGATAGCCCCGGCGCAATACCAGGCTGATGTGCGTAATGCCATCTTATTTCTGCAAGGCAAGGACCATGAATTGCTGGCGGATCTGCAGCAGAAGATGGATGCAGCTGCAGAAGCATGGCGCTTTGAAGAGGCCGCCTTGCTGCGGGATCAGATCCAGAGCCTCAACAAGATACGTGGTAAGCAATTTGTCAGCAGCAACACCTCCCAATTGGATGCAGATGTGGTGGCCTGTGTCGCAGCCAACGGCTTGCTATGTGTCAATCTGGTGATGATTCGTGGTGGTCGCCATCTGGGTGATAAAAGCTTCTTTCCCAGCAATGCAGAAGGCTATTCGGCACCACAAGCACTTGAAGCTTTCTTGCTGCAGCACTATCTGGAACGGGGCATTCCGCACGCTATCATCGTCAACGGCGTGCCCGAGCCAGAGCCCTTGCAACAACTACTGTCCGAGCAGGCAGAGCGCAAGGTGCTATTGAATACATCACCCACTGGCGAGCGGCGAGTCTGGTTGGAGATGGCCATCAAGAATGCGGAAATCGCCATCGGCCAACGCTTGGTGAATCAATCAACGCAAGAAGCGCGACTGAATGCGTTGCAAGCCCTGCTGGGGCTTCCTTCTGGCGAGGCACGGATCGAATGCTTCGACATCAGCCACACCATGGGTGAGGCCACCGTCGCATCATGTGTGGTCTATGACCACATGGCTATGCAACCCTCAGAGTATCGTCGCTACAACATCACCGGGATCACCCCTGGAGATGATTTTGCCGCCATGCGGGATGTGTTGACCCGACGTTACCAAAAGATTGCGGCGGGGGAAGGATTGATGCCCGATCTGATCCTGATCGACGGTGGAAAGGGACAGGTGGGCGTGGCGCAGGAAGTCATGTCGGAAGTGGGGCTGACGGATTTGCTTCTGGTGGGCGTGGCGAAGGGCGAAGAGCGTAAGCCAGGGCTGGAGCAGTTGATTATTCCCCAGCACCAAAAGACGCTACAATTACCAAGTGACCATCCTGCCTTGCACCTGATCCAGCAGGTTCGTGACGAAGCGCACCGCTTTGCCATTACTGGCCATCGGAATCGACGAGGTAAAGCACGTACGACCTCCACACTGGAAGACATCGATGGCGTGGGGCCAAAACGGCGACAGCGGCTGTTGGCGCACTTTGGTGGACTCAAGGGCGTTCAAACTGCCAGTGTTGAACAATTGTGCCAAGTTGAGGGTATCAGTCGAGCATTGGCCGAAACCATCTACAAACAGCTGCACTCATCTTAACTAACCACGACTTCTCATGCCGTTCAATCTACCGATTTTTCTCACCTGGTGTCGTATTGTGCTTATCCCCTTGTTCGTGGGTATCTACTATCTGCCGGCACAATGGATGCCGATGGGGGATAAAAATCTATTTGCCGCAATGTGTTTTGCGCTGGCAGCCATCACAGACTGGTTTGACGGCTATCTGGCACGTGCACTTGCGCAGACCACCTCATTCGGAGCCTTCCTCGACCCAGTCGCAGATAAATTGATGGTTGCTGCCGCATTGATCCTATTGGTCAACCTTGGGCGGACGGAAGCATGGATAGCCGTGGTGATCATCGGGCGGGAAATCACCATTTCAGCCTTGCGCGAATGGATGGCCCAGCTGGGAAGAAGCAAAAGCGTGGCAGTCAGTTTCATTGGTAAGCTCAAAACAGCTGCGCAAATGATTGCGATTCTGCTATTGCTCTATGCAGGACCGATCATTCCAGAGATCAGCACACTTTTTATTGGCGAATTGCTGATGCTGATCGCAGCTGTTTTGACTTTATGGTCAATGATTTATTACCTGCGCGTTGCATGGCCCCTGATCAAGCATGCAGAAAATTGATTACGAAGTGTTGACACGAATATTTTCGCCGCTATAATGGCGGCTCTCTGAACGACGGCGGTAACGCAGTCAAGCAAAGCGGGAATAGCTCAGTTGGTAGAGCACAACCTTGCCAAGGTTGGGGTCGCGAGTTCGAGTCTCGTTTCCCGCTCCATTAAAAGCTTGAGTCTGTCAGAAATTATGCGGGAATAGCTCAGTTGGTAGAGCACAACCTTGCCAAGGTTGGGGTCGCGAGTTCGAGTCTCGTTTCCCGCTCCAGTTTCAAGGGAAAGCAGTGCTTTCCCTTTTTAATTCAAGGCCGATGGCGAATGGCCTTGAGTTGCGATAAACTAAGTCGGTTTTCGCAACGCCTGCGATGGCGGGTTAGCAAAGTGGCTATGCAGCGGATTGCAAATCCGTCTACGTCGGTTCGATTCCGGCACCCGCCTCCAAATTCCAGTTACCATCAGCCCGGATGGTGAAATAGGTAGACACAAGGGACTTAAAATCCCTCGCTGGGAAACCGGCGTGCCGGTTCGATTCCGGCTCCGGGCACCATGAATTCATTTCAGTACAGAATATTAAAACCCACAATGTGTCTGCTTGTGGGTTTTTGCTTTTTGCTTTTCCTCTCACACCATATATCGCTTGCCATTGGGGGGCACTTGGCAGGACGGGTACCTGGTGCTGTGGTTGGGTGTCGCGTGAAACGACCGCAGCTGATGCTTAAATGGTCAAGGGGATCTCCGGGCTGCTGTTTGGAGATGCGAGAGCAAAAAGCCAGCGCCAATGGCGCTGGCTGGCATGATCAGGGAGGGCTCAGTGCGCGTCCATGGCGCCTTGCCGCAGTTGTGTATTCCTCATCAATAACAGCAAGGGCATGGCGCAGGCCAGCACGATCCCAAGCCAGAAGAACAGCTGGTTGAACGACAGCATATTGGCTTGTTTTTGCACTTGTACATTCAAAATGGCCTGGGCCTTGATCGAGGCCATGCTTTCCGGCACGCCGCGTGCAATCAGGATCTGCTTCAATGTGCTCAGTCGTTGCATGGTCGCGATCGAGTTGTTGGTCAGATGCTCGGCCAGGTGGGCTTGCTGCGCTTGAACAAGATGGCTGAAACTGGTGGCTGAGGTGGCGATGCCGACACTGCCGCCCAGCATGCGGGTCAGGTTGTATAGGCCGCTGGCATTGGCCATGTCTTGTGGGGCGATGTTGCTCATGGCCAGGTTGTTGAGTGGTACGAAGACCATACCCAGCCCCAATCCACGTAATACCAGCGGCCAGAAGAAGTCCTCGGTGCCACTGTCGGTGGTCAGGTGGTAGTGCATCCACATGGCGTAACAGAATACCGCTGTGCCCAGTACGATCATGGCTTTTGCCGAGACGCCTCTGGCGACGAGTTTGCTGGTGGTGGCAAGGGCAATTGCGGTTGCAATGGCTGAGGGCAGGATAAACATTCCTGTCTGGAAGGCGTTGTACCCCATCAACGCCTGGGCATAGATCGGGAACATGAAGATGGTGCTGTAGAGTGCTGCTCCGGTCAGGAAGGCGTAGACGAGCCCTGCATTGAATTGGCCGTCTCGCATGATGCGCAAATCGACAATCGGGTGCTTGCTTTCCAGCTCGTGGATGACAAAGATGAACAGGCCGAAGAAAGAGGCCAGTGCCAACATGATCACTTCGGTGGATTCAAACCAGTCATTCTTTTCGCCGCGCTCCAGCATGGTTTGCAATGCGCCAATGCCGATGGCGAGAAGGATCAGGCCGATGTAGTCGATTCGTGCGGCCTTTTTTTGCATGGCGGAATCGGGCACGTAGATCAGCGCCAGTAGCAATGCACCAATGCCCAGTGGCAGGTTGATGTAGAAAATCCAGGGCCAGGAGTAGGCATCAGTCAGCCAGCCGCCAACTGTCGGCCCCAATGCTGGCCCGGCCATGATGCCCATGCCAAATATGGCCATGGCGGTGCCTAGCTCTTTGGGGGGAAAGGTTTCGAATAAGGTGGACTGAGCTGTTGCGATCAGTCCGCCGCCGCCGATGCCCTGGACGATCCGCCAGGCCACCATGGATTCCAACGATGTGGCCGCGCCGCAGGCCATGGAGGCAATGGTGAAGACCAGGATCGAGAGTGCGAAGTAATTACGCCGCCCCAGTTGGTTTGACAGCCAGCCCGAGATGGGCAGGACGATCACGTTGGCGACGACATAGCCGGTCGATACCCAAGCAATTTCGTCCAATGTGGCGCCGAGCGAGCCCATCATGTGTGGCACTGCGACGTTGACGATGCTGGTATCCAGCAATTCGAGCACCGAAGCCAGGGTCACTGTCAGTGCAATGATGAAGCGGTTGGCTTGGATGCTGGCCGGCGTGGTCGAACGCGACAGACCAGGTAGGATGGGGCTCATGTTCTGGCCTCGATGGTGGCATTGACGCTCATGCCGGGACGTAACGGGTGTTTCTGATCCGCTGTCTGCGCCAGGCGGATCTTCACAGGGATGCGTTGAACCACCTTGGTGAAGTTACCGGTGGCATTGTCGGGGGGGAGCAGTGTGAATTTGGCACCTGTCGCAGCGCTGATCGATTCAACCTTGCCCTCGAACTTCATGCCAGGGTAGGCATCGACTTCGATCTCGGCTTTGGCGCCTGGCTGCACTTTGCCGACATCCGTCTCTTTGACATTCGCCACCACCCAGATGTCATCATTGGTCACCAGACTCATCAAAGTCTGGCCGGGCTGTACAAGCTGTCCTACCTCGACATTCTTTTTGCTGACCATGCCAGTGGTCGGGGCTTTCAGCTCAGTGTCGGCCAGTTGGATGGCTGCCAGATCACGCACTGCGCGTGCTGCGTCCACCTTGGATTTAGCCGTGCGTAATGCTGCGGAGTACACCGTGACCTGTTCGCCAGCGGCGCTGGCCGAGTCGCGAGCGGTCTTCAGTTGCGCTTCGGCTGTGCGTACTGCTGTCTCGGCGGCATCCAATTGTTGTTGTGAGGCCATGGCTTGTGCAGCCAGTGACCGGGTGCGTTCATAGTCGTTTCTGGCTTTTTGCAGATTGGCTTCTGATTGCTTGATATTGGCGCTGGCCGCCGAAGCATTGGCTTGTGCCCAGCTGATCTGTGCAACGGCTTGGCCTACGTCATTGCCTTGTTTGCCTGCGTTGGACAGTGCGACAGCCAATTCCGCATCGGCCTGGAGCAGCTTGGCTTTGTAGTCACGGTCATCGATCTTGACCAGCAATTCACTTTGTTTGGCTGTCTGGTTGTCTTCTGCTTGGACTTCAGTCACATACCCGGCCACACGGGCCGCAATTGGGACGATCCGACCTTCGATCTGTGCGTTGTCAGTCGATACATAGTGCTGACCATGCCACCAGTTGTAGCCCAACCCCCCTGCTATGCCAATCGTGGCAATCAACAGCACAAGGCGTGCCTTGCTTTGTTTCTTGGGTGCTTCGATCGGGGCTTGTGCATCGGTTGTCATGCTAGGTTCTCCAGGGTGCGAATATCTGATTTTTGATGATGAAGGCAAGACATCAGGGCTTGATGTCGGCTGCCGTAGTGGGCCGGAGGGCTGCCAGCAGCATATCCAGGTGAAAACGCGCAAAGGCGGGCAGGTCGAACAGGTTTTTCCTGTAAGGGCCAAAGGCCTGTTGCCATAGCGTCTGCATGATGATGGGTGAGATGATTTCACTCACCGTAAAGCCGATATCGACAGCACGGAATTCACCTTGCTGGATACCACGCTCGATCACCTGGCTGTAGATACGGCGGCTTCGATCAACCACCTCTTGCAAATAGAACTGGGCGATTTCGGGAAAATTGCCTGCTTCGCCAATCGCCAGTTTGGACAAACCATTGACAGGTGAATTTTCCAGCTTTTCAACCCAGCGTAATATCAGGGTTTCCAATAGCTGTGCCGCAGATTGTTGTGTATCAGCGACCATCTCTTCAGCCAATTGCAGGCTAGGCCCCCAGGCATCGCGCACAGCTGCTTTAAACAGGTCTTCTTTGCTGGCGAAGTAAAGATAGAGCGTTCCCTTGGTGACACCAGCCGCCTTGGCGACCTCGTCAAGCTTGGTGGCGGCATAACCCTTTTGAATGAACAAAGCCAAGGCTGCTTCGGTGATCTCGGCTGGGCGGGCATCTTTACGGCGCTGCCAGCGTGGTTGAGGTTGATCTGAGTTCATTTTGATATTAATAACTAACTGGTCAGTTAATTATTATGGCGAGCGCTGGCGTTGTCAACAGGTATGCCGTATTCAATTCCGTACGCAATTGCCTATTTCAGGTGTGAAATCCACGCATTCGATTGATTTGGTTTGAAATTTACCGCTTGAGATAGGGGATTGTTACAGGTCTGGCGACAGATGTGGCTTGGCTGGGTAAAGTGTTATGTGGCGGGCAGGGGGAGGGCTGCTTGATCTGGCTGTGCGTCGCCCGCAAGGACGCTCAGGAGGCACTCGCCATGAGAGGAGTGGAATCTGGACTGGTCGGGTTGCAATGAAAAAAGCACAAGCCGGAGCTTGTGCTTTCATCTGGAATGGTATGGGGCGCCACAGGCTATTGAGTGATACGCCGGTGGCCGATATCCGCCGCTTCTCGGATGGCTTCGGCGGCTTTGCGATCCCCGACCTTGATTTCTGGTGAGCGTATCGCGCTGCTTCGACGCGGGATATTGCTGCCCGTGATGTATTCTTTGTCATCATCATAGGGAGCCTGTTCTGGGGTATTGCTGCAGGCCGCCAACGTAGCAGCCAAACTGAGCGCCAGAATCAATGATGGTTTCATGCCTGCAATTTTTCCTGATGTGTTGAGATAATTGATGCGCCGCTCCAGCACCTTGCTCGCTTACCGCCAAGCGCCCGAGCGGCATGATGTTCACTGGCTGCGTTTACTGGCAAGGGTTTTCGTCAAAATACCGCGCAGCATGTCGATTTCATCGACTTCCAATGTCGCGCGCTTATATAGACGGCGTAATCTTGGCATCAAGCGCTTTGGATTGGCCGGGTTGAGGTAACCGATTTCAATCAAGGTGGCTTCCAGATGCTGCAGCATGCCTTCGATCTGCTCTTGCGTGGCCAGGGTCGGCGGGGTGGGCCAGTCGTCAAAGCGTGTCAGCCCGGCTGCCATGCGCAGCTCATAACAAACCAATTGCACCGCCGCAGCGAGATTCAGCGAGCAGTATTCAGGGTTGGTCGGTACATGGATCAGCAGGTTGCATTGCATGACTTCCTCATTGGACAAACCAAACGTCTCGTTGCCAAACACAAAGGCGATCTCGTTGTGGGCGGCCAGATGCATGGCCTGTGTGGCCGCCTCGCGCAAATTCTCCGCTGGCAACGTCAGCTCTCTGCGCCGTGCGGACAGCGCTGCCGCGAAGCCCACTCCCTGCAATGCCTCACTCAGCGAGCCGCATACCGTGGCGTGGCGGAGCACATCGACCGCGCCACTGGCCAGGGCGTCAGCATGATCATTGGGAAACTCCTTTGGGTTGACGAGATACAACTTGGTGATGCCCATGACCTTCATGGCACGGGCGGCTGATCCAATATTGCCGGGGTGGCTGGGGTTGGTGAGGACAATGCGAATACGATCCAGATGATCAGCCATGATGCGGGTGACTCTAACAAATCAAAAGCGGAATTTTAGCAGGGTTGGACAGCTTTCATGGGCAGGGTTGAGGAGCAGCATGGTGACATGGAGCCGCAAAACCGACACTTGGCGCCGCAGAAAGCGCCCTGGGGGTAAATTCGGGTTTCCTGATAGACCTAAAAACAATACAATAGCGCCCATTCATCGCGGTACTGAACTATTCTTAACTGGTATCCGCTCGTTCCTTGTCATCGTGGTGGTCGATCAACACCATCACATTGGAGTCAAAAACATGCACCCGATGCTGAATATCGCGGTCAAGGCTGCTCGCCGGGCCGGGACCATTATTAACCGTGCATCCAACAATCTGGATGTGTTACGTGTTGAACGCAAGAACCATAACGACTTCGTCAGTGAGGTCGATCGCGCAGCGGAGCAAGCCATCACCGAGGTGCTGTTGGATGCATACCCCAACCATGCCATTCTGGGCGAGGAGGGTGGTGCGCAGGGAGACTCCGAATATCAATGGATCATCGACCCGCTCGATGGCACCACCAACTTTCTGCACAGCTTTCCCCAATACGCCGTATCGATTGCGTTGTCGCACAACGGCACCATTACCCAAGGCGTGATCTACGACCCGGTTCACAACGACCTGTTCACTGCCAGCCGTGGTGCGGGTGCGTTTCTGAATGACCGCCGTATCCGTGTCTCCAAACGAATTCAACTGGCAGACAGCCTGATTGGTACCGGCTTCCCATACTCAGACTTTGCCCATCTCGAAACCTATATGTCGATGTTCAAGGATCTGTTGCAGCGCACTGCTGGGTTGCGCCGTCCAGGCTCTGCCGCGTTGGATCTGGCCTATGTTGCCTGTGGCCGTTTCGACGGGTTCTGGGAGTTGGGACTGAAACCGTGGGACATGGCTGCTGGTGTGTTGATGGTTCAGGAAGCTGGTGGCTTGGTCAGCGATGTGGAAGGTAATGAGCATTTCCTGGAAACTGGCCACGTTGTGGCGGGTACGCCAAGAGTCTTCGGTCAATTGCTGCAAGCATTGCAACCGCACTTGACGGACTCCCTGCGGTACTGAGCAGCCTCAGCCACACCCGAAAACCCATGCCGTTCGGCATGGGTTTTTCTTCATCTGAGGACAGGGTTATTTGCCTGGATCAGGGCTGGTTGTCTTGCAAGCAGGTTGCCAGTCCAATCCAAGTCAAGCCCTTCATCAGAGCTCCACGCGTCTTTGCCACCCCTGCACCCGGCCATCCACGCCAATGTGCACTTGGTTTGCAGAGTAAGATGGAGCATCGCGCTAGAGATTTTGAAATGGGCCGCTGATCTCATAGGTGATGCCGCCCGCTGGGGTGGCTTCTTGTGAGCTGAAATACAGCCGGGTTCCGTCAGGGCTGAAGGCTGGGCCGGTGATTTCCGAGCTGTCCTGATTGACGACCTGGAGAAGAGGGGCGACGCGCCGGTCGGGCGCGATGACGACGATTTGCATGTCGCCGCCGTCCTCTGCCACCAGTACGTCGCCACGCCTGGATACCACGACGTTGTCAACACCGGTCAGGATGGGGTTGGGGGCAGTGGCTTCGTCGTAGATGATGTCGAGTTTGTTGCTGCCAGTGGTCAAGGCCCACACGCGGTTATCGCCTTTGGTGGTGAAATAGATGACGCCATTGTGGAACCAGATGCCTTCGCCACCATTGAAGGCGCTGCTGGCAGGGACTTGCCGCCGGGTGCGGATGTCGTTGCCGCCCGGGTTGGGCTGGGGGACGGGTAGCCATTCCAGTTGGTAGGGTGCGGCGTTGCCGATCCGTTTGGCCACTTCCAGTGTGCCGTTGGTCAGGTTGCCAGGTGTGGCGGGGCGGAAGCGGTAGAGGCGCCCATCGGTTTTGTCCTCGGTCAAATAAAGGTAGCCGGTACGGGTATCGACGGCGACGGCTTCGTGGTCGAACCAGCCGAGTGCATTTCTGACGATGGGGGCTCTGGTGCCGTATGGGTCGCATTCGATGACGCGTCCCCGATCCGTTTCTTCGCAGGTCAGCCAGGTCCCCCAAGGGGTGGGGCCGCCTGCGCAGTTACGTGTGGTGTTGGTGCAGATGCTGTAGGCGCTGATGATATTGCCTCTGCGGTCAAACCGGATGGCACCGACTCCCCCTTTGTTATCTTTGACTTCTGCATTGGACACGTAGATCCAGCCACCATCATGGGTGGCAAAGGTGGCGCCACCATCTGGCTCTAGGTGCCAGATATATCCACTACCGGCAACGCGGCTACCACTACGGGCAACGACACGTGAGGTGAATCCTGCGGGAAGACGTATGCCATCGCTGTTTGGCGGTTGTAGCGGGCCGAGTCGGCCTGTGGCCATGATGGGCTTCAAGCCTTCGTCACCACGTGGGTTGGCGGGCACTGCAAACAGGTTGTTGGCCAGCGCGGCCTTGCCGCCCAGGGCTAGCAGGCCACTGGCCAGCAGGCTGGTGCGCAGCCATTGACGGCGGTTGGGTGCCTCGGGCGGGGGCGTGTCATTTGTCATGATTTCACTCTGTGGGTTGGCGATGGTTATGGAACCCATCCATCATCGACGTGGAGGGCTGGATGTGATCAAGCGGTATCACGTCGAGCGGCTGGTTGCTGCATGGGTGGAAGGTGCGCCAGTCAACTCAGCAGGTATGCCACTTTGCCTGCCAGAATCAAGCGCTGGTCGTCAAATGCCAACAAGCCGTCGCCGCGCTCGGTGACTGTAGGGCATTCCAGTGTGATGGTCAGCTCAATGCGGCTGCCTGGCAAGGCGGACTGCCACTCAGGTGGCAGATCGAGTGTGCCTTCCACCAGGTTGTTGCCTATGCAGACCGACAGCCGGTCTCCGCTGATCACGCCCAGCCCATCGCCGCCTTCTTCGGGTAAGGGCAGATAGACATCTGCGATCAGACGATTACAACAACTGAGGTTGCCTAGCTGTGACAGCACTTGCCCTGGGTAGACATCGGTCAGGTTCAGGCCGCTCAGAAAGACCGTGGCCTGATCGCCAGCCTGGCCTTCCGCCAGCACCTTGTCGAAGCTGCCAACCGCTGTGCAGAATGCCTGTTGCACCCCTCGGCTGCCGATCAGCTCGACAATGTGGCCTTCTGAAATCGCCCCACGGCAGATGCAGCCGGATACTGTGACATGGTTACTGCCTGAGGCAATGTGCTGTATCGGCATGGCCAATGTGCCATTCAGGTCCCGCTCGGGCAGGGGGAGTTGGTCGCAGGCGTCCAGCACGGCGCACAAGGCGGTAAATGAATCGTCGTACAGGTGGATGAAAGGTACCTGACCGGCTGGGTGGTGATAAGTGTCCAGCTGTGCTTTCAACGCACCTTCCAGCAAATCGTCATGCATGGCATCAGCCTTACCGGGTGCGTGCTGGATGACCATGACCAAATGGGTCACCCCCATATGGTGTGCCATCAGCAATGCTGCGTAGCTGTGCTCAGGTGGGGTGTCTGCGGCAATCAGCACAATGGCGGCATCCACGCCGCTCATCTGGCAAGCCTGGTTGGGCAAGGTGCCTGGGTTGCAGCTCAACGCGAAATGGCGGGTGGGGGTTTCCAGCTCCTCCAGCGCGGGCCAGCCATAGCGCCGTTGTGTGGGGCCTTCGTGTGGCATGTATCGTCGGGCTGCGCCGCATAACCTGCGTTGGAATTGTTGTCGGTCTGCCTCTTGCAGGCCGAGCAAGGCGAGATTCAGATGGGGTTTGTGGCGAGAGAACGCTTGGGTCATGCCGAATCCTTTCTTTGCGACAGCGGTTTTTACAGTGTTGCAATTCGGTTAACGGCTTGGCTCGGTGTTGGGTGCATCGGCTGATCGGCATGCAGACCAGGAGCCACGGTTACAGCGGTGAAAAACAACTGGAGATGTGCTTATCGAGCGCGGGAAAATCTTAGCAAATGCACTTGTATCTTTCCTAATGCGCATGCCGAAAACTGTAGCAGGCCAGCTCTTTCAACTAGGGTTGTCGGCCTGGGCCAGACAGATATCTGCCCGATATGGTGCATATAAAACAAAACCCCGCCTGGGCGGGGTTGTGTGGGTGGTGGGATGATCAGGCTGACAGCGCCATCATCAAACCATTCAGGCGCTTGACGAAGGTGGCTGGGTCTTCCAGCTGTCCGCCTTCGGCCAGCTGTGCTTGATCCAGCAAAATATGGCTCCAGTCGCCAAAATGCTCGCCATCCAGATTGCTGTGCAACTTTTGCACGATCATGTGGCTGGGGTTGATCTCCAGGATCGGCTTGCTGGCATCGACTTTCTGGCCGGCTTGCTTCAACAGGCGCTCCAGGTGGCCACTCATGGCATGCTCTTCGACGACGATGCACGAAGCAGACTCGGTCAGGCGGTGGGTGATGCGCACCTCTTTCACACGCTCCCCCAGCACTTCCTTGATTTTGTCGGTCAGCGCCTTGTAGTCGTCAGCAGCTTTCTTCTGCTCTTCCTTCTCGGCTTCGTCTTCCAGCTTGCCCAGATCGAGATCGCCCTTGGCTACCGAAACCAGCTGCTTACCTGCGTACTCGAACAGATTGGAGGTCAGCCATTCATCGACACGATCCGCCAGCAACAACACCTCCACACCCTTTTTGCGGAAGACTTCCAGATGTGGGCTGTTTTTCGCGGCGGCAAAGCTGTCGGCGGTGATGAAATAGATCTTGTCCTGGCCTTCCTTCATACGGCCAATGTACTCATCCAGGCTGACGACCTGAGCGTCGGTATCAGCCTGGGTCGAGGCAAAGCGGCACAGCTTGGCGATCTTCTCTTTGTTGGCATGGTCTTCACCCACGCCTTCCTTGAAGACCTGGCCGAATTCCTGCCAGAAGGTTGCAAACTTGTCGGCTTCGTTTTCCGCCATCTGGCCTAGCAGATCCAACACCTTTTTGGTGCAACCGGCGCGGATGCCGTCGATGTCCTTGGAGTGCTGCAGGATCTCTCGGGACACGTTCAGCGGCAGGTCGCTGGAATCGATCACCCCACGCACGAAGCGCAGGTAATGCGGCAACAGCTTGTCAGCATCTTCCATGATGAAGACGCGACGTACATACAATTTCACACCGTGGCGGCGCTCACGATCCCACATGTCGAAGGGGGCACGTTTCGGGATATACAGCAGCTCGGTGTATTCCTGGCGGCCTTCGACACGGGCATGGCTCCAGGCCAACGGCTCGTCATAGTCGTGCGCAACGTGCTTGTAGAATTCCTTGTATTGTTCTTCGCTGATGTCGTTCTTTGAGCGTGTCCACAACGCAGAGGCTTGGTTGACCGTCTCATCGCCCTCTGCCGGGGTGATGTTGCCATCCTTGTCATAGCCAGGTGATTTGACCATGACGATCGGCAAGGTGATGTGGTCGGAATACTTACGCAGAATGCTTTTCAGGCGCCAGTCATTGGCGAATTCCGCGTCTTCTTCACGCAGGTGCAGCACGACTTGTGTGCCCCGTGTGGCTTTATCGACATTTTCCAGCGTGAATTCACCTTCGCCGCCGGACTCCCACTTCACGCCATGCTCTGCCGACAAACCTGCGCGGCGGGTGGTCAGGGTCACGCGGTCGGCCACGATGAAGGCGGAATAGAAGCCCACGCCGAACTGGCCGATCAGGTTGGCATCCTTCTTCGAATCACCAGTCAGGTTGTCGAAAAAGGCGCGGGTGCCAGAGCGCGCGATGGTACCGATGTTTTCGATGACTTCCTGACGGCTCATACCGATGCCGTTGTCGGTGATGGTGACAGTGCGGGCGTCCTTGTCGAAATCCACACGGATCTTCAACTCGGAATCGCTCTCGAACAGCGCCGGGTCGGACATGGCTTCGAAGCGCAGCTTGTCGCAGGCGTCAGAAGCGTTCGATACCAGCTCGCGCAGGAAGATCTCCTTGTTTGAATACAAGGAATGGATCATCAGCTGCAACAGTTGTTTGACTTCGGCCTGAAAGCCCAGGGTTTCTTTATTCGCAGTAGTCATGGTTTTCGATCACTCTGTGAATGGATGTTGGTTGAAGGAATGGATGCAAAGTGGGGGTGTCTACAGGGAATTCAAGAGGGGTGAGTGCACAAGATCAGGAAATGATGGTGCTGACCAAGTCAATTTTCTTGATTCCTATGGACAATAGTTGGTATTTCGGGCTGGACATCCGGGCCTCCTCACTATGGCGGTGATGTTGTCGCTCCTGATTGGGAGGTGTGCTGGCAGCGGTAACGCTCTGGCTGTTCGGTGCGGCGGCGGTCTTGCTGGACATCAGCATCTCAATCGGCTATGAGCAATTCATCCCTTGCTGGCTTGCGGGAGCGGTGTGGATGCTACATGGCTGATACGGCATTGGGTCAGACGTATCTGCGGGCGTCATTGGGCACGGGGCCTGGCACCGGCTTGGCGAGCACAGGCAACCTTTTGCCGGATCAAGCCTTGAGCGCAGGTAGATTGAAACGATACCCCGCGCCATACACCGACTCGATGTAGTCGTGGTCTGGCCAGCGCTCAGCCAGCTTGCGGCGCAGCTTCTTGACATGGCTGTCGATGGTGCGATCGGCTACGACACGTTGGTCGGGGTAGATGCGATCCATCAATGCATCGCGTGAGAAGATGCGGCCTGGCGTTTGGGCGAGCAGTTGCAGCAATTTGTATTCGATGACGGTCAGGTCGAGTGCTTCTCCATGCAGGGTGGCCTGCAATCGATCGTCGGCAAATTGCACTGGGCTGGGGCTTGGCTGGCCTGGCATGCGGCGGCGTAGCACCGCTTTGACGCGGGCGGTGGCCTCTCGCAGGCTGTAGGGTTTGCAGATGTAGTCGTCGGCACCCAGCTCCAGCCCCAGCAGGCGGTCGATTTCGTCTACCCGCGCGGTGGTCATCAGAATCGGTACGTCGCTGGATTGGCGGATGGTTCGGCAAAGGGTCATCCCGTCCACGTTTGGCAGCATCACATCCAGCAGGATCGCGTCTGGCTGGTGCGCCTTGACCCAGGATAGCACTGCTGCGCCATCATGCAGGCAGGTAGGCTCGAAGCCTGCCTCTCGTAGAAAGTCAGCCATCAGGCCTGCGAGCCGTACTTCGTCTTCGACAATCAAGACTTTTGCCATGTCAGTGTCCTTTCGTCCGGTAGATCGATGATCAGCCGTAAGCCGCCCAACGGGCTGTGTTCTGCACGAATCCGGCCATCGTGGCCGTGTACGATATTGGCCACGATAGCCAGACCGAGCCCGCTGCCGCCCTTGGCGCGATCGCGGCTGGCCTCGACACGGAAGAAGCGCTCGAACAGGTGGGGGAGGGCCTCCTCTGGCACACCAGGGGCGCTGTCTTGCCAGGTCAATTGAAAACCATCACTGGTGGCGCGTAATCGGATGTCGAGCTGACCGCCCGCATCCGTGTAGCGGATGCTGTTCTCGATCAGGTTGGTGACCAGCCTGGCCAGTTTGCTGCCATCCCCTTCGATCATGGCGTGATCGGGCAGGTCGGCCCGTAATTGCAATTGTGATCGGTGCAGGCGGGCGGCATGGTTATCCAGCTCGTCTTGAATCAATTCACCCAGGTTCACGGGTGCCATTTTGTAGCGCAGGCTGGCGCGGTCGCTCATCAACAGTGCCTGCAGGTCGTCCGCCAGATGTGCAAGGTGGCGCACCTGTGCCGACAGCTCACGATTGGTGTCATCGTTGTAGCTGCGGATACGGTCCCGCAGAGCCTCAAGCTCGCCCTGCAGAACCGCCAGTGGGGTGCGCAGCTCGTGTGCCAGATCGGTCAGCCATTGGCGCTGGCTGGTGCTGTGCTCGTCCAGGGCGATGGCCAACCGGTTCAGCTGGCTCGCCAGGCGCCCCAATTCGTCGGTGGATTTGACGGGTAGGCGTGGGCTGTAATCAAGTGCCGTCAGTTGTTCCACCACTTTGCTGATGCGGTGGATGGGGCGTAGCAACAGCCCTGCGAGCGGCCAAGCGAAGGCCACTGAGCCAATGGCCATGATGATCAACGCCGCCAGCATGATATTGCGCTGTCTGGCCAGATATTGCTGGGTCATGCCATCTGGGGGTGGTTTGCCGGGCAAGCGCCCGAGATAGCCGAATATCTGTTGTTGTCGATTGCGTAGCGGTGTCAGCTCCATCTGGTGGAGTGCCAGATGAGGGCCTGCCGTGATGATCTTGTCTGCATTCAACAATACCAGTGGGAACAGTGGGCGGGGTGGCATGGCCGGGCCGGGTTGATCAGGGCGGCGTGGCGGTTGGGGAAAGACCAGACGGATTGCTTCGCCCCAGGCTTTGGGGTCGTCATGCAGGTGTTGTCCCTGCCCTGGGGCGCCATATCGGGCTTCCAGGGCTTGGCGCATGGATTGGATCATCTCCCGTTCGGTGTGATCCATCTGGGCGAGCACCCCTTGTTCCAGGCTGACGCTCAACATCAGATACATCACCCCGACCAGCAAGATGCCGAAGCCAGCCAGAGCCAAGGCCAATTTGGCTTTTAACGTGAATGCCATATGCCGACGCAGACGGAAAAAAAGCGGCATTGTAGGTTCGCTTGGCATGGTTTCAAAGTGCCATCTGGCGGGCTGTTTCAGCAAACGCCAACGACAGATCGACCCAACACGTGCTTCGGCGCGGGCTGAGGCCGTATCGATGGAACCTGTGCGCTCGTCCATTGCAAGCCTCGGCAGTGTCCGGGGTGGGCTGCGGTCGTCCAGGGGCGGCTGGGCCATTGACTTCGGTGGATTCAGGGGGGCGGGGTCGAGCCGATGCTTGATCCCGCCAGCTCATCGGGTGGGGCTCAGTTGTCTTCGCCATCCCACCAGCCGGTTGTCCAGCTGCCGCGTGGGCCGGTGCCGACTTTGTAATCATTGAGCAGCTTGGTGTACTTCATGATCGCCTGCCCGACAGCTTCCATATGGTCATCATTGACATGGGGAATATTGCGTGATGGCATCTTCACATTGGTGTTGTCCATATTGAGCAGGCCCCAGCGACCGGTGTAATTGGTGATCGGGTGGTCGTTCAGCAGTTGGACGACATTTTGGGTGTCCCAGCTGATGCCGCCATCGTCGGTGACATCCACCACTTTCAATTCGCGTAGCCCAGCCGGGGTGACACCGCTGCTCGCCCAGCTCCAGTCAGAGTCGATCACTGTGGCATAGCTGAAGATATCTGAGCTGGGGTGGGTGCCGTGCGCATTCTGGGCGATATAGATCTTCGGACGGTTGCCATTCCAGCTGATGTCTTTGGGTGCATGGCGCGACTGCTTGCCGTGGGCATTGGTATAGACATCGGTCACCTCGCCGGTTTTGGCATTGATACGGACGCTGGCGTGTTCCCAGTCGCCTTCGTGGCGGCCAAAGTTGCACCAGGCGAAGTTGGTCTTGGTTGAGCTGTCCCAGACCCATTTATAGGTGAACGCACGGAACATCTCGCAGTCGTTGTAGGCGAACAGCATCGTGTACTGTACCTCGCGATAGTCGGTGCCGTTCTTGTTGTAGCGGACGACGTGCGCATATAGCGGGGCTTGGGCGCTATAGGACACGTTGCGGGCATTGTCGTCGAGATCGAGGTAGTCGTCGCTGTTGGTGGCGAGGTGAGCAAACTGATCAGGCGATTGCGGGTAGGATCTGAGAATATTGCCATTTTTGTCCTTCAGGACGGAATGCTTATAGAAGTACTCAATGCTGGTCGGAAAGTGTTTTTCTTCCGGGTGGAACTGCATGATGGGCGCCAGCTGCTTGGCCAGTTGCACATCGCTGAGATTCGGATCGACCTTGGCGGCCTGGCCCAGGCTTGGCAATACCATCAGGGCGGCCAGGGTTGTCATGCGAAGAGGGGTGTGCTTGGCTGTGAAGTCCATATTGTTTGTCTCGTTCTCGATAAGATGATTGAGCCTGCGCTGTCTGACAGGTTGAGAGCGAGTGTAGTGGCGATGTTTGCAACAATTTGGCAGCAAAATGACAAACATTGTGCAATGGTGCAAAAAACAAGGCCGGCACTGTCTGGTTGACAGGGTGCCGGCCTGTGGGCGAGCAACAGGGCTATTGCGACAGCACCACCTTCACGCTGCTGTCCACCGCTCCTTTATCGATATATCCGATCATGTTGGGGTTGTCGGCAATCAACTTTTTCACTGCGCCGTCATTGCCGATTTCCTTTGGTGGCTGGCCCTTGCCTGAAAAGATCAGCTTGGACCAATAGGCTTTGACCTGGGCTGCAGATTTGCCGGTCACCTTGGTGTAGAACTCCTCACGCGGCCCAGCCCCTTCTGATTGATCGACAGGCACCGCCTGGCCGCCACCGGGAAAGCTGTTCGATTTGCCAAGGAAAATCTGCGACACCTGATCGGCTGTCAAATTGCCAGCACTGCTTTTGGCGCTGACGATCACGGCGATGTCGGCCTTGGCCAGGGGGGCCAGTAGCAGCATGATGAGGGTGGCACGGACTAATGGGGTTTTCATGGGTGTCTCCCTTTCAGAACACGAAATCGACGGCCAGGCTGAACAGATTGATCTTCTTGCCTGGGTCGAAACCCACTTGATTGTTGTTCAGCGTATAGCCAGCCCCTTTGTTGTCGATTTTCAATTGATCCCACTGCATTTTGACATCCATGTTCTTCATCACATCCCAACGGACGCCCAATGTGATGTTTCGTTGCGCGGTGGAGCCGGCAAACAGCAATACATTGAGCCCTCCGTTCAACAAGCCCAGTGATTGGTTGATCTGCGGAACCCCGCCATTCACCTGATCAATACCCGCTTGCAAGGCGGCCAGCTGCGGAATGGCAGGCAGGTTGCTGATGGCTGGGGCGCTGATCGGGCTGGCACCGTTGGAGGTGAGCTCGCTATCGGTCTTGATCCGAGAGTAGGTGGCATAAGGGGTGAATTTACCGACCCGCACGCCGCCGGACAGGTACCACGCAGTGGTATCCGCGACCAGGGAATCATTGGTGCGCTTGGTGTATTCAGCCTGGATGAACCAGCCACCTGGGTCGTAAAGCGCGCCAAAGCCCACAAAGGAGGCGGGTACGTTGTCCGCTTCATAGCGCTCGACGATGCTGCGCACGGACTGAGCTGTGGCTGTCGCATCAGCGGCTGCAGCCGCTGCGCTGGTGGCGGTGTTGCTCAGGGCTGTCAATATCGGGGCTGGCAGCGGCTGCTGACCGGCTGACTGTGCACCAGCGGCAACCTGTGCGGCGCCTGCGGCGAGTTTATCCACACCATTGGCCAGTGCGCGATAACTGTTGAAAAACGTGTTGGTGGCAGGGCCTTGGTAGGTGAAGCGAGTACGGACATAGCCCGCACGCAAGGTCAGAGAGCCGATTTCAGAGGTGACATTCAAGCCAAGTGTCCTCCGGCCCTCGGACTCGTTCATGCCCGCCGAGGTAGGAATTTTATTCTTGGTGCGACCGCCATAGGCCTGGAAGGTGGTGGAAACGTCGCCAGTATTGAGCCGATACACTGCATCTGCACCATCGAGATGTGAGAATGGCACCTGGAAATAGACCTCTGTCGGCGGGCGGACCCACGGGTTGGCATAGCCGACCTTCCGGTAATCCGACACCATATAGACGGGCAAGGCCATCCTGCCCGCGTGGAATGCAAGATCAGATGTGGCCTGGATCTTGGCATTGGCCCACTCCAGCGTGGGTTTGAAGGTCTTATCATAACGTCGCTCAGAGATCACCTGGATGGTGCCCGACAGTATGTCATTTGCCTTCATGTCCGCTTGCAAGCCCAGCTTGCTGTCCACGCCGAAATCGTATTTGTGCGAGTAGCCCGCACCATTGGGCTGGTTCAGCCCGGTGCGGTAATCAGCCAGGTCGGTACTGGAGTGCACAACGCCCACTGTGCCAAACCCTCGTAACTTGAAGGCGTCACTGCCATCCGCCCATACCTGGCTGGTCAAGGCTACCAGCGCAGATCCGACCGCAGCTACCATCAGGCGCTGTTTCATATCTTGTCCTCCTGAAGCTGTTTTGAATATGCCCGACTGCCCGACGACCGATGGGCGGGTCAAGACAACGGTTTTGCCAACAGAACCTAGGTTTTGAAATGCCCCGAAACCTCACGCAGATTTTCAGTGAGTTGCTTGATGGTGCTGCTGATCTTTGCCAGCTTCTTGCCCTGATCCTCCGTCGCAGCCGAGATCCGATGCAGATCGTCCATTTGCGTGCCGATCTGCCCCGACGCCTGCTGTTGTTGATCAGTTGCCTGGGCAATGGTCTGATTCATCCGGCTGATGGTGCCGACCTTGTCTGAGATTTCCTGCAAGGTCTGTCCTGATCCGGTCACTTGCTCCACGGTGGCTTCCGCTTCGCGTTGGCTGGCCAGGATCACGTCAACGACCGATGCGGTCGTGGCCTGCAGTTGCGATACGATTTCAAAGATCTGGCTGGTGGAGTCACGGGTGCGGGCGGCCATGCTGCGCACTTCATCCGCCACCACGGCAAAGCCACGCCCATGTTCACCGGCCCGTGCGGCCTCGATGGCGGCATTGAGGGCCAGCAGATTGGTTTGCGACGAGATCCCCTTGATGACATCGACCACCACATTGATCTGCTGGCTATCTGATTCCAGCTTCTTCAGTGTTGTCGAGGCTTCATTGACCTGCTGTGCCAGCTCGTTGATACGGGTGATGGTGGTGCGGATGTTGGTGAGCCCATTCGCCGCCGAGGCGTTGGCCACAGCTGCCGCATCAGATGCAGATGCCGCGCTGATTGCCACGCTGTCGATCTGCTGGGCAATGCCCTCGACTTGTGCCGCCACCCGCCCGATCACCTGTTTCTCGGTGGTGATGCTGCTGTCGGTGTTGCTGGCGATCAGGCTCATCTCGTCTGTGGTTTCGCTCAATGCGTTGACCGATTCGACAACGTGACGGATATCGCCATGTAGTCGTTCGATGAACGTGTTGAACCATTTCACCAATTCACCGATTTCATCGCGGGTATATTGGCGGATACGCAAAGTCAGATCACCCTCGCCCTGGGCGATGTCACGCAGCGATCGCACCACCAGATCGACGTTCCGCTTGATCGAGAAGGACACCACCAGGCTGAACAACACGCCGCCCCCAATGGCGGCCAGGGCGCCGATCACCCCAACGAACAGCGCTCGCTGTTGTGATGCTGTGGTTTCCTCGACTGTCTCGGTGAAACGCTTATAACTGGTATCGCGGAAGGCGGTCAGGTGGGTTCGATAGGTGGTGAGCAGGTCGCCCATGCTCTTGATGGCGGCTGGATCGGGGGCCTGTCCCGCCAGCATGCCGGCAGAGAGCTTCGCGGCTGCATCGTAGTAGGCATTGAACTCCGACACCAATTTATCTGGCTCGTTTCCGGCCATCGTATCGGCCTGCTTGATCTTGTCGAGATTGGCACGCACTCGCTTCGCCTGCTCGTCCACCGCCTGCAATGCTTCTTTTTCGCCCGCCGCCACAGCGGAGTTCAGCGAGCCGATGATGTTGTCGAGCAGGGCCACATTGTTGTTGGCCGCCTCCAGTGTTGGAAACAGATCGTTCTGGATGATTTTGAGCCGGTGTGTGTTGGCGCTGGAGACCGAAAAGTTATAGGCGACATAGATGACGAGGAAAACAGCGGCAATGGATTGGGAGAGCAGTATCTTCTGACGCAGTGACAGTACTGAAAGTAACTTCATCGTTGTGTTCCGGTCGAGGTGGGACGGTCAAGTTGAGCTGCCAGTTACTTTTATAGTCTGTTGTTGGGGCCATGCGCTAATTCTATGTAGGCATTGGGCGCGGTCTGGTCAAGTAAATTACTGAGTAATAACATTAATCCAATCTGATTTAGATATATGTTGAAACAAAAGTCTGATATAGGCATACTGCATGGTAGGTTAATGCCATTCTGGTTGGTATGTTATATGGCGGCTCTCGATGCATAATGGTAATTCATTGAAATTTATTGACATTCTCAGGGATCTTGCTGAGGAGAAGGGCGTTGAGCAGGTCAGCTATGGCGACGTGGCAGGCCGCGCTGGCGTGCCTTGGCAAACCGTCAAGCGACATCTAGGGGCTCGCGAACATTTTGCCGAACTGTTGAACAATCAGGCTGAGCAACCCAACCCGGACGCACGTGTTCGTATATTGCATGCCGCCGCCAAAGTGTTTGCGGAAAAAGGCTATGAAGCAGCTTCCCTGGACTTGGTCGCTGCTGCGGCAGGCCTGACAAAAGGCGCAATATATTGGCATTTCCGCAACAAAGCGGATTTATTCTTTGCGTTATTGGACAGCCGCTTCCGGTCATCGGTGGATGGTTTGCCACATCAGGTCGAGCAGGCTTTGCAACACACCGAGCCACGGCAGGGGTTGACCTCTCTGGTCTCCAATCAATGGCGCAATGGGATGACCGATCCGATGTGGCCCGCACTGTTCCTTGAGTTCGTGGGCCAGATCCGAGATGAGCAGGTTCGCCAACACATTGCGAAGACCTATGACGAGACTTATTCGCTGTCCAGCAAATTGCTGCCTGTGTTGAAAAAGGGCGGGCTGGCGGCCAAGGATGTTGACGACCAGGCCATGGGCGTCATGTGGACTGCGCTGTTTGACGGCTTGATGATCGCCAAATTGGTGCAACGGGATACGCTGGATGTGGAGCGGTTGCTGCCCATCATTGTCGATCTGATCTGGCGTGGCATTGGCCCGAAGGCTGATGTCGATTGACAGATCGACAAAAAGATTTCCATTTGAAAAAGAGAGAGCTGAGCAAGGCATCGCAAAGCTGGCATTCGACCGGCTGCCGCTGTTTTGCCGACCTAGCTAGGAGCACAAGGTGAATATGAAACGTTCTGCAAAAATAGGCATGCTGATCGTCCTTGCACTCGGTATCGGGGTGGGGGCAAAGGTGATGAATGGCGACAAGGACAAAGACAAGGCTCAGGCCGTTGCCGAGGACAAGAAGAAGGGCAAGCCTCAGCCGATTGCGCTGCTGGAGCTGGCAGAGGCGGATCTGTTCCGCATCCAGGTCGGGGAGTTCCGCCGCACGCTGGTCTTGACCGGCAACCTGAAGCCGATTTCGGAAACCATCGTCAATGCCAAACAAAGTGGCCCGATTGCCAGTGTGCTGGTGCGGGAAGGTGATGCGGTCAAACAAGGGCAGCTGCTTGCCATCATGGATGACGCTGAGGTACGCCAACGCCTGAATGAGCGCCAGGCCCAGCTGGAGAGCTTCAAGGCAGAGGCCGCCTATGCCGAGCGCAATCGTGAGCAGAATCGAGAGCTGATGAAGCAGGCATTCATCTCGCAAGAGGCATTCAACCGTATCGACAGCGACAGTACTGTCAAGCAGGCGCAATTGAAGGCACAGATTGCGCAGCTGGAGCTGGCCCGTAAATCCATGCGTGATACCAAGATCGTATCACCGATCCAAGGCTTTGTTGCTACCCGTGATGTCAACCCTGGCCAGGATGTTGCGCCCGGTGCCAAGCTGTTCAGCATCATTGATCTCTCGCAGCTGGAATATGTCGCGCAGGTACCGGCTTCCGATATCGCATCGGTGTCAGTCGGCCAGACTGTCCGTTTGCATGTGGATGGCTATAGTGGCCGTGAATTCCTCGGCAAAGTCGAGCGGATCAACCCGGCAGCTCAGCAAGGCACCCGCAGCATCGCGGTCTACATCCGCATCGACAATACCGATAATGCGCTACGGACTGGGCTGTTCGCCAGCGGCGAATTACAGCTCGATACGCAGGACAAGGCCATTGCGGTGCCGGATGCGGCTGTGGTGCTCGACAAGGGGCAGCGCTACATCTGGGTTCTGCGTCAGAACAAACTCGACAAGGCACACGTCGAGGTGGGGGCACGTGACCCCCGCACCGGCAAAGTGGAAGTCCGTAAGGGCTTGATGGCCGGGGATGCCGTGGTGCTGGCCCAGCTGGCCGATGAGGCCCGGGGCGCTTCGGTGAAAATGGCCACCGCCAAGCCTTGAGTAAAGGATGACATCATGTGGTTAACCAGAATCAGTGTGCGGAACCCGGTTTTCGCCACCATGTTGATGGTGGCATTGGCGGTGTTGGGCATCATTGCGTATTTCCAGTTGCGGATTGAAAACTTGCCAGATGTGTCAGTGCCAACCGTGATCGTCACCGCAGATTACCCCGGCGCGGCGCCCGAAATCGTCGAGAGCGATGTCGTCCGTCCGTTGGAGGAGGCGATCAATGGCATCTCCGGCATCAAATTGCTGCGGGGTCGGGCATTTGAAGGGTATGCCTTCGCGGTGGTCGAGTTCCAATTGGAAACCGATCCGCAGTGGGCGATCCAGCAGGTGCGCGAGAAGGTGGATCAGGTCCGGAATACGCTGAAGAAAGAGGTCAAGGAGCCCAAGGTCGAATTGGCGCAGGCGGATGACATGCCGGTCGTATCCTTGTCGGTCACCTCGCCAGTCAGGTCGCATCGCGAGTTGACGCAGATCGCGGACCGGATTGTGTCCAAGCGGCTGAAGTCGTTGCCCGGCGCGGGCAAGGTGGAGGTCATCGGTGGCGTGGATCGGCAGATCCGTATTCTGCTGCAGCCAGACAGCATGAAGGCTTTGGGTGTCAGCGTCGAGGATGTCATCAATACCATCCGTCAGGAAAACGTCGAATTCCCGCTGGGCACCGTCACGGTGGGTACGGGGGACAAACTGGTACAGATCCGTGGCCGGTTGAAAGATGCGCCTGCGTTTGGTCGGTTGATCGTTGTCAATCGCGGGGGCTCGGTGGTGCGGTTGGAGCAGGTCGCCACGGTGGTGGACAGCCAGAAGGAACTGGAGTCGATCGCCTATGTCAATGGCCGGAAGGCGGTATCGGTCGATGTCAGGAAGGCAACCGGTGCCAATATCGTTGAGCTGGTGGACCGCGTCCGTAAGGAGATGGATGCCCTGCACGCCATCTTGCCGCCAGATGTCAAATTGCAGGTGCTTTCGGACAACACGGAAGGCATCAAGCTGATGCTGGAAGATGTGAAACGCACACTGCTGGAAGGCGCGTTGCTGACCATCATCATTGTGTTGTTGTTCCTCGGCTCATGGCGCAGCACTGTCATCACCGGCCTGACCCTGCCCGTGTCGCTGGTTGGCACATTCTTCGCGTTGCAGCTGTTCGGTTTCACCATCAACCAGCTGACCATGATCGCCATGTCATTGTGTATCGGTCTGTTGATCGACGATGCCATCGTGGTGCGTGAAAACATCTCCCGGCATGCAGCCATGGGCAAGGGGCGGATACAGGCCGCGCTGGATGGCACCAACGAGATCGGGATGGCGGTGGTCGGTACGACCTTGACCATTGTGGCGGTGTTTTTGCCGGTTGCCTTCATGGGTGGGATCATCGGCAAATTCTTCTTCCAGTTTGGGGTGGCGGTGTCGGCTGCCGTGCTCATCTCCATGCTGGTCAGCTTCACGCTCGACCCAATGCTGTCCAGCGTCTGGGCCGACCCACATAGCCACGGCAAAGCCATGCGTGGGCCGGTGGGCTGGCTGCTGAGCTGGTTTGACCGAAAGATGGACGCGCTGGCCGAGACTTATGCCAGCATGATCCGCTGGGCTTTGCGCAAGCGTAAAACCACACTGGCCTTGGCCATGGCCAGCTTCGTCGCGGCATTTGTCATTCTTGGTAAGGTCGGCGGGGAGTTTGTGCCGGATTCCGACTTTGATTTCGTACAGATGCAGATCGAAACCCCGATCGGCTCCTCGCTGGATTACACCGGTGCCAAGGCCAAGCAGGCATCGGATGCCATCATGACCTTTCCAGAGGTGAAGCAAGCCTATGTCGCGGTGGCGCAGGATTCCGCCAAGAACCAGGCCAATCTGTTCATCAATTTGACATCGCGCAAGGAACGCAAGCGGGATCACAAGGAGATGCGTCGGTTGTTCCGTGAGCGCTTGCAGCAGATCGGTGGTATCAAGGTGTCTGGTGGGGACTCCAATATGCCCATCATCTTGAGTATCCAAGGGGGGGATCTGGACGAACTGAAGCGCTTGTCCGAACAGGTCATGGCGATGCTGAAGGCGATTCCCGGCGCGGTGGATGTCAAGTCGAGCATGGAAGAGAAGAAACCAGCACTGTTGGTGGATATCAACCGTGATCAGGCGCAGGATCTGGGGCTGAATGCCGCACAGATCGGCACTGTGCTACGCCCCTTGCTGGCTGGGCAGGCGATCAGCACCTGGCTGGGCCCGGATGGTGAGAATCACGACGTGAACGTCAAGATCCCAGACCACCTGCGTGCCTCGCTGGATGATCTGGGGCGCTTGCCGATCGCCAGTCGTGGCAATCCGGAACAGCCTTGGATGATCGAGCTGGGCCAAGTGGCCAAGCTGCGTGAAGGCACCTCACAAAGCCAGATCAAGCGCTCCAACCAGTCGCGTGAAGTGACTATCGTGGCCGGGGTGGAAGGGCGGCCTCTGGGTGATGTGGTGACGGAGATGAATAAAGGTATCGACAAGATCAAGTGGCCGGTTGGCTATAAGATCGAGACGCGTGGCGGTGCGCAGGATATGCAGGAATCCGCTCATCACGCCGGCAAGGCGATGTTGATGGCGATCATGTTCATCTATGCCATTCTGGCCACCCAGTTCCGTAGCTTCCTGCAACCATTGGCCATCATGTCATCTCTACCGCTGGCCTTGATCGGCGTGGCGCTGGGGTTGTTCCTCACCAACAGCACGTTGAATGTGATGTCGATGATTGGGATCATCATGCTGATGGGGCTGGTGACCAAGAATGCCATTCTGCTGATCGATTTCACCAAGCAATCGATGGAGGAGGGCATGAACAGAGCGGAGGCGATAGTCGAGGCTGGGCGTATCCGTCTGCGTCCAATCTTGATGACCACTGCCGCCATGGTGTTGGGCATGATGCCGGTGGCAACCAGCAAGGACATGGGCGAGGGGTATGCTTCGATGGCCAACGCCGTGATCGGTGGGGTGATCACCTCAACTTTGCTGACCTTGGTTGTGGTGCCGGTGGTCTTTACATATCTTGACTCCCTCGGCACCTGGGTCAAACGCAAATTGGTCAGCCCCGAGGAGATTCAATCCGCAGGTGAGGAAGTATGTTCGAAGTAATCACAACCCATGAAATCGATGCGGTTGACTATGACAGCCTGGCATCGCAATTGACAGGTCTGCTGTCAGGCGAGCGTAACTTTGTGGCGAACAGTGCCCAGTTCTCGGCGTTCATCTACCAGGCCCTGCCAGTGCTGAATTGGGCAGGGTTCTATTTCTATGATGGACAAGAGCTGGTGCTGGGGCCATTTCAAGGTAAGGTGGCATGCGTTCGCATCCCACTGGGGCGCGGTGTGTG
Organism: Chitinivorax tropicus; assembly: GCF_014202905.1. Classification (NCBI taxonomy): domain Bacteria; kingdom Pseudomonadati; phylum Pseudomonadota; class Betaproteobacteria; genus Chitinivorax; species Chitinivorax tropicus. Next base: position 45,495 of record NZ_JACHHY010000005.1, read on the forward strand.
TGGTACCAGCGCCCAGCAGCGCCAGACAATACGGGTGCCGGACGTGCATGCCTTTGACGGTCATATCGCATGTGATAGCGCATCCAACGCCGAAATCGTACTGCCCATCATCAAAGATGGGCAGTTGGTGGGGGTGTTGGATATCGACAGCCCGTTGAAAGATCGCTTCAGCGAGCACGATCAAGCGGGGCTGGAAAGGCTGCTGGGCATCTATCTGGACGGAACTGATTTCCCGATGTGAACAACATCGGCAGTAGCCTGGCAACCAATGAAAAGGCGCGGCCTGAAAGCCGCGCCTTGATTACGTCTGGGGGGTGTTGCAACCGCTGCAATACGCCTCAGCCAAACTTACCGGTGATGTAATCTTCCGTTGCCTTCTTCTTCGGCTTGGTGAAGATCTCATTGGTATCGCCATACTCGATCAACTCACCCAGGTACATATACGCGGTGTAGTCAGATACACGAGCCGCCTGTTGCATATTGTGGGTCACGATCACGATGGTGTAATCGTTCTTCAACTCGTGGATCAACTCTTCGATATGGGCGGTCGAGATCGGGTCCAGCGCAGAGGTCGGCTCGTCCAGCAGCAGAACTTCAGGCTTCACCGCAATCGCGCGGGCAATGCACAGCCGCTGCTGCTGGCCACCAGACAAGCCATTGCCGCTTTGCTTCAGCTTGTCTTTGACCTCATCCCACAGCGCGGCTTTCCGCAGGGCCCACTCAATACGGTCATCCATGTCGCTCTTGCTGAGCTTTTCATAGAGCTTCACGCCAAATGCAATATTGTCGTAGATCGACATCGGAAAGGGCGTGGGCTTTTGAAACACCATGCCGATCCGGGCGCGCAGCAAGTTCAGGTCTACACCCTTGTCCAGAATGTTCTGACCATGCAGCATGATCTCGCCCTCTGCCCGTAATTTGGGGTAAAGCTCATACATCCGGTTGAGGGTTCTCAACAAAGTGGATTTACCACAACCAGATGGGCCGATGAACGCGGTCACTCGTTGTGTTTCGATGTCGAGGTTGATGTTCTTCAGCGCATGGAAATTGCCGTAGTAGAAATTGAGATTCCGGATGGACAATTTCACGGTGCTGAGCGTTTGCTGGGTCATGACGAATTCTCTACGCATGATGATCAATCAATTGGATTTTTGTCTAAATAGCGAACGGGCCAGAATATTCAGAGCCAATACGCTGACGGTAATCAACAGGGCGCCGCCCCAGGCCAGTTTCTGCCAATCTTCGTAGGGACTCATCGCAAATTGGAAGATCACCACCGGCAAATTGGCCATTGGCGCATTCATGTTCATGCTCCAGAACTGATTGTTCAGTGCAGTGAACAGTAACGGTGCTGTCTCGCCGCTGATGCGGGCCACAGCCAGCAGAATGCCAGTCAGAATCCCTGCTCGTGAGGCCTTCAGCGTAACAAAGGTGATCACCTTCCACTGTGGCGCACCCAGCGCAGCGGCAGCTTCACGCAGACTGTTGGGAACCAGGCGCAGCATGTTCTCGGTGGTGCGCACCACAACGGGAATCACAATCAGGCTCAGTGCCAATGCACCCGCCCAACCCGAGAAGTGCTTTACCTTCGCCACATAGATCGTATAGACGAACAGGCCGATGACGATGGATGGCGCGGACAGCAAAATGTCATTGATGAATCGGGTGGTAGGGGCCAGCCAGCCTCGTTCACCGAATTCAGCCAGGTAGGTGCCGGCCAGAATGCCGATCGGCGTACCGATCAGCGTGCCGAACAGTGCCATGAGCAAGCTGCCGAAGATCGCGTTCAACAGCCCCCCGGCTGAGCCTGGTGGGGGTGTCATTTGCGTGAACATGGCGATGGAGATGGCATCAAAGCCATGTTGGAACAGCGTGATGAGAATCCACGCCAGCCAGAACAACCCAAACCCCATGGTCAGAACCGACATGACGATGTTGAACGAGTTGATGAAACGGCGCTTCGCGTAAATAGTCTTATTCATAATGGGCACTCAGCTCGACTGGCCTTCACGTTTTTGCAGCTGTATCAGCAATACCTTGGAAAGCGCCAGCACGATAAAGGTGATGACAAACAAGATCAGACCCAGCGTAATCAATGAGCTGGTGTACAGCTCACCCGTGGCTTCGGTGAACTCGTTGGCCAACGATGACGCAATACTGTTGCCAGGCATGAACAACGAGACGTTGAATTCATGGGCATTGCCGATCAGGAAGGTGACAGCCATGGTTTCACCCAGCGCACGACCCAGCCCCAGCATGATGCCACCGATCACCCCAGCCTTGGTGTATGGCAAGACCACACTGCGCATCACCTCCCAAGTGGTGCCACCCAGCCCATAGGCCGATTCCTTTAACATGGGCGGGACGATTTCAAACACATCTCGCATCACCGAAGCAATGAACGGGATCACCATGATGGCTAAAATCAGCCCGGCGGTGAACATACCAATCCCCATCGGCGGGCCGCTGAACAAGGAACCGATGATAGGGATCGGGCCGATGTGCTCATTCATCCATGGCTGGATGTGTTTAGCAAACCAGGGAGCAAAGATAAACAACCCCCACATGCCATAAATGATGGATGGGATGCCGGCCAACAACTCGATTGCCGTCCCTAGCGGGCGGCGCATCCACATCGGCGCCAGCTCGGTCAGGAACATGGCGATGCCAAAGCTGACCGGGATGCCAACCAGCAACGCGATGGCAGAGGTCACCAAGGTGCCATAGATCGGGATCAGCGCACCGAAGCTTTCCTGAACCGGGTCCCAATCCATGGTGACCAGAAACTTCGCGCCAAAATGCTTGATCGCAGGTAGCGACCCTTCGATGAGCGACAAGATGATGCCCGCCAACAGCGCGAGCACAACGAACGCAAACACGCGCGTGACATTGCGAAAGATCGCATCGTATAGGCGTCCGGAATGGGTTCGCCCGGTCAATTGATGATGCTTGGGGGGCGGATTGAGCAAGGCAGGGGCTGCAGGAGCAGATTGCATTGAAAGCCTCGATTGCTACGGTTCAAACAGCACGGAAGGGGCCGTCTGGCCCCTTCCATACGACTTCAACGAATCTCAACACGATGGCCATTAAGTTTTAACAGCACTGTAACATGTGTGAGTAAGTTTCTGTAAATCAGTAGATTGCTTTGCCACTAGCGTCTTTGACCTGTGCTTTCCACGCGCTACGAACCAGCTTGACCACATTGTCCGGCAGCGGAATGTAATCAAGCTGCAGCGCAGTCTGGTCGCCTTGGTCGTATGCCCAGTCAAAGAACTTCAAGACATCCTTACCACTCTCGGCTTTCTCCTGAGACTTATGGATCAGGATGAAAGTCGCACCAGTGATCGGCCAGCTCTGCTTGCCCGGCTCATTGGTGAGGATTTCATAGAAGCCAGGCGCCTTCTCCCAGTCAGCATGAGATGCTGCTGCTTTGAAACTGTCCTCGCTCGGAGCGACAAACTGACCATCCTTATTCTGCAACTGGGTGAACGCCATCTTATTCTGCAGAGCATAAGCATACTCCACATAACCAATCGAACCCGCCGTCAGCTTCACATAGTTGGCTACACCCTCATTACCCTTGCCACCAATGCCAGTTGGCCACTTGACCGATGCCTCCTCACCAACTTTTTCCTTCCACTCAGCGCTTACCTTGGACAGATAATTGGTAAAGATGAACGTTGTGCCAGAACCATCAGAACGGCGAACGACCGTGATCCCTTGATCCGGAAGACTCAAGCCTTGATTCAAGCTGGCGATACGGCTGTCGTTCCACTTGGTGATCTTGCCAAGAAAGATGTCGGCCAGCACAGCGGGCGTCAACTTCAACTGGCCAGGCTGCACACCTTGCAGATTAATAACCGGCACCACGCCACCCATTACAGTGGGGAACTGCATTAAACCTGCTTCTTCCAATTCCTTCGGTGTCAAAGGCTTGTCGGATGCGCCGAAATCAACAGTTTTTGCCTTGATCTGCTTGATGCCACCACCGGAACCGATGGATTGATAATTCAAGCCAACACCGGTTTTGGCCTTGTAGGCTTCAGCCCATTTCGCATAGAGCGGATAAGGGAAAGTCGCGCCAGCACCCGTGATATCTGCAGCAGATGCAAAAGGAGCATAAAAAGCTGTTGCGCAGAAAGTAACCACAAGGCTGCGGGCAAAAATGGCTTTCATGAACGACTCCGAATATAGGAAGATTTCGATTACAAAACAATGAAAAACGAAGAAAGCGCCGCCATATTAGTAGATCAAGGTTGCAGAAATATTACAAATCATCATCCATCCGAAACCAGGGCGGGCATTTGACTGCCCGCGAAAGCTATGCGTATAATCCGCAGGCTTTGCGAAACGGGCGCTGCGTAAAGCGTGCTTCAGATCGGGTTTCCGTCTGCGTTTGGCTTTAGAAAGCATTTGATATGTGCTCTGGCTAAATAAACACAGTCTTTGAGGATGTAGAGCTTAAAGATTTGCGGCAGAGTTCAATTTTTAGGTAGAATATATGGAAATCCTGAAGCTGATAGTGCAAATAGTCAATGTGCTTTCTGCGGTATCACTGATCGTCTTGGTTCTAATGCAGCACGGGAAAGGTGCTGACATGGGCGCTGCATTCGGTAGTGGTGCTTCGGGTAGTCTTTTTGGGGCGGCGGGCTCTGCGAACTTTCTGAGTCGTGCAACTGCTGTCTCTGCGCTGGTATTCTTTGTAACCTGCATGAGTTTGGTGGCCTTGGATGCCAAAAAGCCTGGTGGGTTGGGAGTAATGGAATCGCACGCTGTTCCGGCTGCCCCGGTTCAGCAGCCTGCTCAGGCGCCGAAGCCTGCAGGGATTCCGGAGTAAGTTTTGGCCGACATGGTGAAATTGGTAGACACGCTATCTTGAGGGGGTAGTGGGCGTAGCCCGTGTGAGTTCGAGTCTCACTGTCGGCACCATCATTAATCAGGTGGCTCTTTTGCCTGGTTTGCGCTACAACTGATAAAAATCGGCATTTTAAGGGCGGCTTGACCGCCCTTAAAAGCTAATGCGCGGTAGTGGGGTGCAAATGCTACAACAATATTTTCCCATTCTTTTATTCTGTGCGGTCGGTCTTGCTGTTGGTGTGGGCCCGATGTTGCTGGCTTGGTTGGTTTCTCCAAATAAGCCGGATGCGCAGAAGCTCTCTCCTTATGAGTGCGGCTTTGAGGCATTCGAAGACGCTCGCATGAAGTTCGATGTTCGTTATTACCTGATAGCGATTCTTTTCATTATCTTTGATCTGGAAACGGCCTTTTTGCTGCCCTGGGGTGTTGCACTGCGTGACCTGGGTTCATCCGGCTTGATTACCATGGCGGTGTTTCTGGTCGAGCTGGTGATTGGCTTTGTCTATTTGTGGAAAAAAGGTGCGCTGGAATGGGAATAGAAGGCGTATTGGAGAAGGGTTTTGTCACGACAACAGCTGATAAGGTCATCAACTGGGCTCGGACGGGTTCCCTTTGGCCGATGACTTTTGGTTTGGCGTGCTGTGCTGTTGAAATGATGCATGCAGGCGCATCACGTTATGATCTGGATCGCTTTGGTGTGGTGTTTCGTCCCAGTCCGCGCCAGTCTGATTTGATGATTGTGGCAGGGACGCTCTGTAATAAGATGGCGCCTGCGTTGCGCAAGGTTTATGACCAGATGCCGGAGCCTCGTTGGGTTCTGTCCATGGGTTCCTGTGCAAATGGTGGCGGCTACTATCACTATTCTTATTCTGTGGTGCGTGGCTGTGATCGGATTGTTCCGGTCGATGTGTATGTGCCCGGCTGCCCGCCGACGGCTGAAGCGTTGCTGTATGGCATCATCCAGCTTCAGAATAAGATCAAGCGTACTTGTACGATTGCCCGTTGAGCAAGGTTAACATGAGTCAAAAGCTGGAAAATCTCTCCGCAGCACTTGATCGTGTCTTGGCGGATAAAATCGTTTCTAAGGTCTGTGTGCTGGGTGAGCTGACCATCGTCATCCGGGCTTCTGATTGGCTCGACGTCTCCTGTACACTGCGTGACGATGTGGCATTGTCATTCGAGCAGTGTACTGACGTCTGTGGCATGGACTACAGTTCCTACGGGGATGGTCGCTGGGATGGTGCGCGCTTTGCGGTGGTTTACCATCTACTGTCTGTGAGACAGAACTGGCGGCTTCGTGTCAGGGTGTTCGCTGCTGATGACGAGATGCCTGTTGTGCCCTCACTCGTGACGATCTGGCCGGGTGTTAATTGGTTCGAACGTGAGGCTTTCGATCTATTTGGTATTGTCTTTGAAGGGCACCCGGATCTTCGTAGAATCCTCACCGACTATGGTTTTGTTGGTCACCCTTTCCGTAAGGATTTCCCGCTGTCTGGTCATGTTGAAATGCGCTTCGACCCAGAGCAAGGTCGCGTTATCTATCAACCAGTGACAATCGAACCGCGCGAGATAACGCCGCGAATCATCCGCGAGGAGAACTACGGTGGCTGAAATCCGTAATTACACGCTGAACTTCGGGCCGCAACACCCTGCTGCCCATGGTGTATTGCGTTTGGTACTGGAGTTGGATGGTGAGGTAATTGAGCGGGCAGATCCGCACATTGGCCTGTTGCACCGTGGTACAGAGAAGCTTGCCGAAAGCAAGACATTCATCCAGTCGCTTCCATATATGGATCGCCTCGATTATGTGTCGATGATGTGTAACGAGCACGCCTATGTGATGGCGATCGAGAAGCTGTTACAGATTGACGTGCCGATCCGTGCACAATACATCCGCGTCATGTTCGACGAGATCACTCGTATCCTGAACCACCTGCTGTGGATCGGTGCGCATGCACTGGATATCGGCGCAATGACGATGTTCCTTTATGCCTTCCGCGAACGTGAAGATCTCATGGATTGCTACGAAGCCGTCTCCGGAGCTCGCATGCATGCGGCTTATTATCGCCCGGGTGGCGTGTATCGTGATCTGCCGGATCGGATGCCACAATACACTTTCTCCAAGATCAAGAATGATCAACAGCTGAAAGCGCTGAACGAAAATCGGCAAGGCTCCCTGCTTGACTTCATTGAAGACTTCACCAATCGCTTCCCTGGTTGCGTTGATGATTATGAAACATTATTGACTGACAATCGGATTTGGAAGCAGCGTACCGTTGGTATTGGCGTGGTATCGCCAGATCGGGCCAAGGCGCTGGGCTTCACGGGGCCGATGTTACGCGGCTCAGGCGTTGCCTGGGATTTGCGTAAAACACAGCCTTATGAGGTCTATGCCAACATGGACTTTGATATTCCGGTTGGTGTTGAGGGTGATTGCTATGATCGTTATCTGGTGCGGGTTCAGGAAATGCGTGAGTCCAACCGGATTGTCAAGCAATGTATAGACTGGCTACGAAAAAATCCAGGCCCTGTGATCACAGGTGACCATAAAGTGGCCCCGCCTTCTCGATTGGCCATGAAGACCAATATGGAAGAGTTGATTCACCACTTCAAGCTATTCACCGAGGGCATGCACGTTCCAGAGGGTGAAGCCTATGCTGCGGTGGAGCATCCCAAGGGTGAATTTGGTATTTATTTGGTATCTGACGGTGCCAACAAGCCTTATCGATTGAAAATTCGCGCGCCAGGTTTTCCGCATTTGGCAGCGTTGGATGAAATGGCTCGCGGTCACATGATTGCTGATGCGGTTGCCATTATCGGTACCCAAGATATCGTATTCGGGGAGATTGACCGCTGATGCTGTCCGCTGAGTCCCTTGCAAAAATTGATCGTGAAGTAGCCAAGTATCCCGCCGACCAAAAGCGCTCTGCGGTGATGGGCGCATTGCGCATTGCGCAAGTCGAGAAGCGCTGGTTAAGTGCTGAATTGATCGAATATGTTGCCAACTACCTGCAGATTCCGCCCGTTGCAGCTTATGAGGTGGCAACTTTCTATAACATGTATGACCTCAAGCCCGTTGGTAAATACAAACTGACGGTGTGTACCAATCTGCCCTGTGCCTTGTCTGGAGGCGTTGATGCCGGTGAGTATCTACAGAAGAAATTAGGCATTGGTTACGGTGAGACAACTGCCGATGGCAAGTTCACCCTGATTGAGGGGGAGTGCATGGGTGCTTGCGGCGATGCGCCGGTCATGCTGTTGAATAACCATTCAATGTGCAGCTTCATGTCGCGTGAGGCCATCGACAAGAAACTCTCGGAGCTGGAATAAATGGCTGTCTTTGAGAATGGTGTAATTTTCGAGGGTGTTGATACCAGCGATTCACAGTGTTGGACGCTGGAAGCCTATCGTGCACGTGGCGGCTATAAAGCATTGACGCGCATTCTTGAGTCCAAGATGACTCAGGATGAAGTGATTGCGGAGGTGAAAGGCTCGTCTTTGCGGGGGCGTGGTGGTGCGGGCTTTCCGACGGGTCTGAAATGGAGCTTCATGCCACGGCAGTTCCCCGGTGATAAATATGTCGTTTGCAATAGCGATGAAGGTGAGCCCGGAACATTCAAAGACCGTGACATTATGCGATATAACCCTCACTCATTGATTGAGGGCATGATCATCGCCGGTTACGCCATGGGGGCCAAGCGTGGCTATAACTACATCCATGGCGAGATCTTTGAGGTTTATGAGTTATTTGAAGCAGCGCTGGATGAGGCTCGGCAAGCCGGATTGCTCGGGGAAAACATCCTGGGCTCTGGGTTCACTTTCGACTTGTTCGCCCACCATGGATATGGTGCCTACATCTGCGGGGAAGAGACTGCGCTGCTGGAGTCGCTTGAAGGGAAGAAAGGGCAGCCTCGTTTCAAGCCGCCGTTCCCGGCAAGTTTTGGCTTGTATGGTAAGCCGACCACAATCAACAACACTGAATCCTTTGCTTCTGTTCCGTTCATCATTCGCGATGGGGCGCAGAAGTTTCTGGAGTTGGGCAAGCCTAATAACGGCGGAACCAAGCTGTTCTCTGTATCTGGCCATGTCAATCGGCCTGGTAACTTCGAAATCCCATTAGGTACACCATTTTCAACCCTGCTGGAAATGGCTGGTGGTATGCGCGGCGGGAAAAAACTGAAGGCCGTGATTCCTGGCGGTTCCTCCGCTCCTGTACTGCCCGGTGATGTGATGATGGATCTGACCATGGATTACGACAGTATCTCCAAGGCTGGATCAATGCTTGGTTCCGGCGCGGTCATCGTCATGAATGAAGATATCTGTATGGTGAAAGCATTGGAACGCTTAGCCTATTTCTATCATGAGGAGTCATGCGGCCAGTGTACCCCTTGCCGAGAGGGGACGGGTTGGCTGTATCGAGTGATCCACCGCATTGAAAATGGTCTGGGGCGCCCAGAGGATCTCGATCTGTTGGATTCCGTAGGAAACAACATGGCAGGCAAGACGATCTGTGCGCTTGCTGATGCTGCGGTATTCCCGGTGCGTAGCTTCACCAAGCATTTCCGCAAAGAGTTCGAATATCACATCGAACATAAGAAGTGCATGGTTGATCACAAATGGTGTTGATCCGTTGATGGATCGAACGACAGGTAGCGAATAGCGATGCTTGAAATTGAAATTGATGGCAAAAAACTGACGGTGCCGGATGGATCGACCGTCATGGAGGCTGCGAACTCCGTAGGTACTTATATCCCACACTTCTGCTATCACAAGAAGTTATCCATTGCGGCCAATTGCCGTATGTGTCTGGTGGAGGTGGAGAAAGCACCTAAACCGTTACCTGCCTGTGCCACCCCCGTCACGGATGGGATGAAAGTCCATACGCACTCTTCTTTGGCTTCCAAAGCTCAAAAAGGCGTGATGGAATTCCTGTTGATCAATCACCCATTGGATTGCCCAATATGTGATCAAGGTGGCGAATGCCAGCTTCAGGATCTGGCGGTTGGGTATGGTAATACTGCATCGCGCTACCAGGAAGAAAAGCGTGTGGTGGTCAACAAGAATATGGGGCCGTTGATTTCGACGGACATGACCCGCTGCATTCACTGTACTCGTTGTGTTCGATTTACTGAAGAGATTGGCGGATTTCAGGAAATCGGCATGGCCAATCGTGGCGAACACTCTGAGATCCTGCCTTTTATCAACAAGACGGTTGATTCCGAGATCTCTGGTAACGTCATTGATCTCTGTCCTGTTGGCGCATTGACATCAAAGCCCTTCCGCTATTCAGCCAGAACGTGGGAGTTGTCCCGCCGTAAATCTGTCAGCCCCCATGATGGTCTGGGGAGCAATCTGGTTGTGCAGGTGAAACAGTCCCGTGTTATGCGTGTGCTGCCGCGTGAAAATGAGTCGATCAACGAATGCTGGATTGCAGATCGTGATCGTTTCTCATACGAGGCGTTGAATTCTGAAGCCCGTTTGACCAAGCCTATGCTCAAGCATGATGGCAAATGGCATGAGGTGGAATGGCAAACCGCGCTGGACTATGTTGTTCACGGCTTGACCGACATTAAAGCGCGGCATGGTGCGGCGAGCATCGGTGCTTTGGCTACCCCACATAGCACACTGGAAGAGCTGTATCTGTTACAAAAACTTGTGCGAGGGCTGGGTTGTGGCAACGTTGATACGCGCATGCGCCAACGTGATTTCCGCGGGGATGCAGTAGATAAACACATTACCTATCTGGGTATGCCGATCACCGCGCTCCGTAAGCTTGACCGCATCTTGTTGATTGGTGCCAACGTCCGTAAAGAACAGCCACTGATTGCCGCTAAGCTCAGGCATGCGGTGAAAAAGGGCGCACAGCTGTCGGTGATTCAAAGCAGCGATGACGATCTGCTGTGCTCAACGCACACCAAGCTGGTGGTGGCCCCCAATGTGATAGCTGCACAACTTGCAGCGGTGTTGAAAGCGCTGCTGGAAATCAAAGGTGCTGTGGTTCCTGATGCGGTTTCCTCCTTGTTGGCCGATGCACTGGTGACAGAGTCAGCACGCGCGATCGCAATCAGTTTAAGCAGTGGCGAGCATGGCGCTATCTTGTTGGGTCAGGCCGCCCTGTATCACCCAGACTACAGCATGATCCGTTTACTGGCTGGTGAGCTGGCTACGTTGGCGGGCGTTACGGTCGGGGAGCTTACGCCTGCAGCAAACACGGTTGGCGCCGCATTGGCAGGTGCTCACCCTCTACGTGGCGAGCTTTCTACCGATGCAATTCAAGGATTGAATGCACGCGAGATGTTTGAACAACCTCGCAGGGCATACCTGTTGTTGAACGCGGAAGTTGAGCTGGACGCCCACAATCCGCAACAGGCGATGTCTGCGGTCAAGCAGGCTGATATGGTTGTGGCGATGTCTGCTTTCAAACATGAAGCGATCGATTACGCCGATGTCTTATTGCCTATCGCACCATTCAGTGAAACCTCCGGTACATTCGTCAATATGGAAGGTCTGCCTCAGAGCTTCAATGGCGTTGTGAAACCACTGGGAGACGCCCGTCCAGCCTGGAAGGTGTTACGTGTTTTGGCTAACCTGCTTGGCTTGTCGGGTTTTGACTTCAACACATCAGAAGAAGTGCGGGATACCGTGCTCAAAGGCGGGCAGGCTTCAGTGGATGCGCAGCTGAAAAATGTCACTTCAGTCAAAGCGCAGCCTTTGGAACAGCCTGCAGGATTGGCTCGCTTGGGTGAGGTGCCAATCTATCAATCGGATGCCTTGGTTCGTAGAGCACCAGCTCTTCAGATGACAAAAGATGGCAAAACGTTTGTCGCCTCCATCAACGGCAAATTGGCCAACGAACTTGGTTTAACCGATGGCTGCGATGTCAAAGTCACGCAGCAAGATGGGTATGCCAAATTAAAGCTGGTCATTGACGATAAACTGCCTGATCAGGTCGTGCGCGTGCCATCTGGGCATCCAGCGGTAATGACATTGGGCGACATGTTTGGTTCGATTGCATTGGAGCGCGTGTAAGATGCTTGAGATGCTGAATAATCTGGTCGGTGAACCATTAGGGATCACCATCTGGACACTGATCAAAATTGTTGCAATTGTATTGCCGTTGTTGGGTGCTGTTGCTTACCTCACACTGGCCGAGCGCAAAGTAATCGGATACATCCAGATTCGTATCGGCCCGAATCGCGTTGGTCCGGTTGGCCTGCTGCAGCCGATTGCAGATGCAGTCAAGGCGATTTTCAAAGAAATCGTTGTGCCTGCTCAGTCCAACAAGTCTTTGTTCTGGCTGGCGCCTGTGTTATCGATTGCGCCTGCATTGGTCTGCTGGGCAGTGGTGCCCTTCACCGGAACTGCTGTCCTGGCCAATATCGATGCCAGTCTGCTATTCATCATGGCGATCTCGTCGATGGGCGTATATGGCATCATTCTTGCGGGCTGGGCATCCAACTCCAAGTATGCATTTCTCGGGGCGATGCGATCAGCTGCGCAGATGGTTTCCTATGAAGTTTCCATGGGTTTTGCACTGGTCGGTGTGTTGATGGTTTCTTCCAGCCTCAATTTCATCAAGATCGTCGAGGCGCAGGCAACCGGCATGATGGGTGGTAGCCTGCTCAGCTGGAACTGGATACCACTTTTTCCGATGTTCCTCGTCTACTTGATTTCCGGTGTGGCCGAAACCAACCGCGCCCCATTTGACATCGCAGAAGGCGAGTCCGAGATTGTGGCCGGCTTCCACGTTGAGTACTCGGGCATGCCATTCGCCGTTTTCTTCCTGGCCGAATATGCCAACATGATCTTGGTGTCGACGCTGACCGCACTGATGTTCCTGGGTGGGTGGCTTTCACCCTTCCCTCAGTCGTGGCCGGTGCTGGGTGCGCCAGGTTTCATCTGGTTGGCTGCCAAGGTATCGTTCCTGTTGTTCTGTTTCCTCTGGTTCCGTGCAACTTTCCCACGTTACCGTTATGACCAGATTATGCGTCTTGGTTGGAAGGTGTTCTTACCAGTGACAATGATCTGGGTGGCTGTTGTTGGGGTGTGGATGATGAGTCCACTCTCGATCTGGAAGTAAGTGGGTAGAATCTGAATGAACAAACTGACCAGTTTCTTCAAAACATTTTTGCTGTATGAATTGGTGAAAGGTCTGATGTTGACTGGCCGTCACCTCTTTGAGCGAAAGATCACTGTACAGTTTCCTGAGGAAAAGACGCCATTAAGTCCTCGTTTCCGTGGATTGCATGCACAACGGCGCTATCCTAATGGCGAGGAACGCTGTATCGCCTGTAAGCTGTGTGAGGCAGTCTGCCCGGCAATGGCCATTACAATCGAGTCGGAGCAGAGGGATGATGGCACTCGCCGCACCACCCGTTACGACATTGACCTGACCAAATGTATTTTCTGTGGTTTCTGTGAGGAATCTTGTCCGGTCGATTCAATCGTGGAAACCCATATTTTCGAGTATCACGGCGAAAAACGGGGTGATCTGCTGTATACCAAGCCCATGTTGCTTGCGGTCGGAGATAAATACGAGGCGGAAATCGCCAAGGCGCGTGAAGCTGACGCCAAATATCGTTGATTCATCCCATTCAGGGTTTCGTTGCATAACAACAAGGTCTGGCTCATGACTTTTCAGACGCTCATTTTTTATTTTTTGGCTGCTGTGCTGATTTTTGCCGCAGTTCGTGTCATTACGGCAAAAAACCCAGTGCATGCCGCATTGTTTCTGGTGTTGTCTTTTTTCAACGGGTCAGCACTATGGTTATTGATCCAGGCAGAGTTCCTGGGAATCACCTTGGTGCTGGTTTACGTTGGTGCCGTCATGGTGCTGTTCCTGTTCGTGGTCATGATGCTGGACATCAATTTTGAAAAGCTGCGGGCTGGATTCTGGAAGCACCTGCCGCTTGCAGGCATTGTGGCTGGCTTGATGGTCGTGGAGATGGTGGCGGTATTCAGTAGCCCGGCCAGTGGGCTTGGCGACTTCAATAGTATCCAGACCGCAGCTACCGAAGATGGCAACACCAAAATAATCGGTAAGGCGCTTTATACGCAATTCATCTACCCATTTGAGATTGCGGCAATTATTTTGCTGGTGGCGATTGTGGCGGCCATTGCGTTGACTTTACGTGGTCGCAAAGATGCGAAGGCTCAGGATCCAGGACTTCAGGCAAAGGTGAAGAGTACGGATCGGGTTCGCGTCATCAAAATGGCGGCAGTCGTCGAGCAACCTGTTACAGTCGATGAGCAAAAGACGGGCGAATAAAGGCCAGACAGGCTAATCAATCAGGGGTTTAAACGTGTTAACACTGACTCACTACCTCGTACTTGGCGCTGTTTTGTTCGCGATCAGTATCCTGGGTATTTTTCTGAACCGCAAAAATGTCATCGTGTTATTGATGGCGATTGAATTGATGCTGCTTGCGGTCAACATGAATTTCGTGGCGTTTTCCAGGTTTTTGGGAGATACCGCTGGTGAAATTTTCGTGTTCTTCATTTTGACTGTTGCGGCGGCAGAGTCTGCAATCGGTCTGGCCATATTGGTTGTGTTGTTCCGTAACCTGAGCACAATTAATGTTGAAGATATCGATAAGCTGAAGGGCTAAATGATTGTCCTGTCTGCTTCCATTAAATAAACAGAAAACGACGCTTCATCATGACTGATATGAAAATGCTCTACCTGATGATCCCACTAGCCCCTTTGGCCGGTGCGATTCTGGCAGGCCTGTTTGGCCGAGTCATTGGCCGTGCGGGTGCGCATTGGGCGACAATTCTTGGTGTGGCTGCTGCATTTGCAGGGTCAGCTTATACGCTCAATCATCTACTCCAAGGCGGACAGCCGTTCAATGGGCCGATCTACACATGGCTGACGATCAACGGCATCGACATGTCGGTTGGTTTTCTGGTGGACAATTTGACCGCCATGATGATGTGCGTGGTGACTTTTGTCTCTTTGATGGTCCATGTTTACACCATCGGCTACATGCATGAAGATCCAGGTTATCAACGCTTCTTCAGTTATATTTCATTGTTCACCTTTTCGATGCTGATGCTGGTCATGTCGAACAACTTCGTCCAGTTGTTCTTTGGCTGGGAGGCGGTTGGTTTGGTGTCCTATCTTCTGATCGGTTTCTGGTTCAAGCGCC
Organism: Chitinivorax tropicus; assembly: GCF_014202905.1. Classification (NCBI taxonomy): domain Bacteria; kingdom Pseudomonadati; phylum Pseudomonadota; class Betaproteobacteria; genus Chitinivorax; species Chitinivorax tropicus. The sequence goes on from NZ_JACHHY010000005.1 coordinate 60,500, forward strand.
CCACGGCCATTTTCGCCAACCTGAAGGCTTTTCTGGTCAATCGCGTTGGCGATTTCGGTTTCGTTCTCGGGATCGGTCTGGTCTATATGCACACTGGGTCGATGGACTACCAGGCTGTGTTCCAGGTTGCGCCACAATTGGTTGGTAAAACCATCAATTTGATCGGTGACACCCAGTGGCCTTTGCTTGCTGTCGCTTGCATCTTGCTATTCGTTGGTGCCATGGGTAAATCAGCGCAGTTCCCACTGCATGTGTGGCTACCTGATTCCATGGAAGGTCCTACCCCCATTTCGGCATTGATTCACGCTGCAACCATGGTGACCGCAGGTATTTTCATGGTTGCTCGGATGTCCCCGCTCTATGAATTGTCCGATGCGGCGCTATCATTCATTACAGTGATTGGAGCTATCACGGCGTTGTTCATGGGCTTTCTGGGCATCATCCAGAATGACATCAAACGGGTGGTTGCATATTCGACCTTGTCTCAGCTGGGCTATATGACGGTGGCGCTGGGTGTCTCCGCTTACTCCGTAGCGGTTTTCCATCTGATGACCCATGCATTCTTCAAAGCGTTGCTGTTCCTCGCAGCTGGTTCTGTGATCATTGGTATGCATCATGATCAGGATATCCGCAATATGGGCGGCCTGCGTAAATACATGCCCATTACATGGCTGACCTCCTTAATTGGCTCACTGGCCTTGATCGGCACGCCTTTCCTGTCTGGCTTCTATTCCAAGGATTCGATTATAGAAGCGGTCAAGGAATCACATATCGCTGGCAGTGGTTTTGCTTATTTTGCAGTAGTGGCGGGTGTGTTTGTGACAGCATTCTACTCCTTCAGGATGTACTTCCTGGTGTTCCATGGTGAGGAGCGCTTTGGCAAAGCCGGACATCATGACGACCATCATGATGATGAGCATCATCATGGGTTGGCGCCGGGTGAAAAACCACATGAAACACCTTGGGTCGTGACTTTGCCACTGGTATTGCTGGCAGTGCCTTCGGTGTTGATTGGTTATGTGGCAATCGAACCGATGCTGTTCGGCGACTTCTTCAAGGGTGTCATTTTCAGCGGGAATCATCATGTGATGACTGAGTTGAAAGAGGCATTCCATGGTGCTGGCGCCATGGGCTTGCATTCCTTGCAGACTTTGCCTTTGTGGTTGGCAGTCGCTGGTGTCGCTTCTTCGTGGTTCCTCTATATGAAGCGTCCGGACATTCCAGCCATGATCAAGGACAAATTTGGATTCATCTACAAGATTCTTGAAAACAAGTATTTCATGGACGACCTGTACTTTAATGTTTTCGCAAAGGGAAGCCGCCTTATTGGTACAGGGCTCTGGAAAATCGGTGATGTAGGCATCATCGATGGCTTGTTCGTGAATGGTTCTGCGAAGGTGGTTGGCTGGATGTCTTCTCTTGCTCGTCGCTTGCAGTCCGGTTACATCTACCACTATGCCTTTGCAATGATCATCGGAGCCTTGATGTTGCTGTTTATGATGAATAAAGGCCTGATTGGTTGAGAAATTAAACACACCGCAAAGATAACGAGAATAGGTAAGTCATGAGTGAACATTTGCTGAGTCTAGCCATCTGGACGCCCATTCTGGCCGGTGTGCTGGTATTGGCGACCGGCAGTGACCGTAACGCAGGTATGGCTCGCTGGATCGCACTGTTAGGCGCGTTGGCAGGTTTTATCGTATCACTGCCGTTGTATACAGGGTTTCAGTCCCTGCATGGTGGTATGCAATTCGTAGAGATGAAACCATGGATTGAGCGTTTCAACATCAATTACCACCTGGGTGTCGATGGCATCTCGATGCTGTTCGTCGTGCTGAACAGTTTTACAACCTTGTTGGTTGTGGTGGCAGGCTGGGAAGTGATCGAGCGGAGAGTTGCGCAGTACTTCGCTGCATTCCTGATCATGTCAGGATTGATCAATGGTACGTTTGCGGCGCTGGATGCAGTTCTGTTCTACGTGTTCTTCGAGGCGATGCTGATCCCGATGTATCTGGTGATTGGTGTTTGGGGTGGGCCGCGCCGCGTCTACGCAGCGGTCAAATTTTTCCTGTACACCCTGCTAGGCTCGTTATTGATGTTGGTTGCTTTTGTCTACCTGTACATTCAGTCGGGTCATAGCTTCAATATCATGGATTATCATGCGCTGAAGTTGCCGCTGGATGTCCAGAAGCTCATCTTCTTCGCGTTCTTCATGTCATTTGCCGTCAAGGTTCCCATGTGGCCCGTCCATACCTGGTTGCCTGACGCGCACGTCGAGGCGCCTACAGGTGGTTCGATGGTGTTGGCCGCGATTACGCTGAAGATTGGCGCATATGGTTTCCTACGCTTCAGCCTGCCCATTGCGCCCGACGCCGCACACGCTCTATCAGGAATCATGATCTTCCTGTCGTTGGTCGGCGTGGTGTATATCGGCTTGGTTGCGTTGGTTCAAGCTGATATGAAGAAATTGGTGGCGTATTCCTCCATCTCTCACATGGGCTTTGTAACACTCGGGTTGTTCATGTTTGCCGGGGGGTATTTGACCAATGAAGGTGTAGAAGGTGCATTGATACAGATGTTGTCGCATGGTTTTGTTTCAGCGGCCATGTTTGCTTGTATCGGGGTCATGTATGACCGCATGCATAGTCGTCAGATTGCAGATTATGGTGGTGTGGTCAACACAATGCCTAAATTCGCTGCTTTCATGATGCTTTTTGCGATGGCCAATGCCGGTTTGCCGGCAACATCAGGCTTCGTAGGTGAATTCCTGGTGATCATGGGGGCGGTAAAGGCAAACTTCTGGTACGCCTTCCTGGCCTCTACCACATTGATTTTTGGTGCGGCCTACACATTGTGGATGTATAAGCGCGTGATCTTTGGTGAGGTTGCAAATGAACATGTCGCCCAACTGCCAGATATCAATGCTCGTGAATTCGCATTGTTGGCAGTGCTTGCCGTGACAGTACTGGGCATGGGTCTGTACCCGGAGATGTTCATTTCCAAGATGCATATGTCTGTGAATGATCTGATTGCGCACGTCGCTAAATCCAAGATCTAACGATAGGTCAGCTTGAGGGAAAACGCGTAATGGATTTCGCTAGTATGAACTTGGTTGCAGCTGCGCCAGAGTTGTTTCTACTGTGTGCACTCGCCGTGATCTTGATGGTGGATGTATTCGTCAAAGATGAATCATCTCAGGTCATTTTTGGGCTCTCGTTGCTGACGTTGGCGGGCTGTGCATTTTTCACATACAGCACACTGACACCGACGGTATCCTATGCTTTCAACAACATGTTTGTTGATGACCCGATGGCAGACTGGCTGAAGCTTGTAATCTATGTCAGTGTCGCTGCCATTTTCATCTATTCACGCCAATACCTGCAGAATCGCGGTATCTTCAAGAGTGAGTTTTTCTCGCTGACACTCTTTTCGATGCTCGGGATGATGGTCATGGTATCAGCGAACAACCTGCTGGTACTGTATCTGGGACTGGAATTGCTGTCGCTCAGTCTTTATGCGCTGGTCGCCCTTCAGCGTGATTCAGCCATCAGTACAGAGGCTGCACTGAAATACTTTGTCTTGGGGGCCTTGGCGTCTGGTATGTTGCTATATGGCATGTCGATGCTATATGGAGCCACTGGCAGCCTTGATTTGCAAGTCATCGCAGAAATGATCGCAACTGGCAAGGCGCGGCAGGGCTTGCTCGCGTTGGGCGTTGTCTTTGTCGTAGCGGGATTGGCATTCAAATTGGGTGCGGTGCCATTTCACATGTGGGTGCCCGATGTCTATCAGGGGGCGCCGACTGCAATCACCATGTTTATCGGCTCCGCTCCAAAGCTTGCAGCCTTCGCATTTGTGATTCGCCTGTTGGTCATTGCGATGAGCGGATTGATCAAGGATTGGCAACCCATGTTGATGCTGCTGGCAGTAGCATCGTTGGCGATTGGTAACATTACCGCCATCGCACAGACCAGCATCAAACGGATGTTGGCGTACTCAACCATTTCTCACATGGGTTTCCTACTACTCGGTATCCTGTCCGGCTCGGTTGTAGGATATTCGGCATCGATGTTCTACGCTGTTGCTTATGTGTTGATGACCTTGGGTGCGTTTGGCATTCTGCTGTTGCTATCTGGCAAAGAAGGTGAAGCCGATGCGTTGGATACTTTCAAGGGATTGGCTGATCGCAGCAAGTGGTATGCGTTTTTGATGCTGTTGCTGATGGTATCTATGGCGGGCATTCCCGGCACGATTGGTTTCTGGGCGAAGCTGCAGGTGATTCAGGCAGTCGTCGATATCAAGGCGTATTGGCTTGCCATCACAGCAGTCATGTTCTCGTTGGTAGGTGCCTTCTACTATTTACGCATCATCAAGCTGATGTACTTTGATGAAGCAGACTCGACTGAGGCGATCGGTGGTACCGGTGATACACATGTGTTGCTCTCATTGAATGGAGTGATGATTCTGGTACTGGGTATAGTGCCGAATGCGCTGATGTCGCTTTGCATGGAAGCGATCAAACATAGTGTGAAGCTATCGTGAGTTCTGCTGTTATCATGTTGTTATTGGCGGCCCTGGTGGCCGCCAATTTGCCTTTCGCATCCAATCGACTGTTTTGCGTATTTAACACCAGTTCAGGCAAGGGCTTGGCGTGGCGGCTTCTGGAGCTGATAGCGCTGTATGTGGTGATCGGCTTGGCGTCCATGAGTCTGGAAGGGCGTTTTGGTCCAATCCAGGATCAGAAATGGCAATTTTATGTCACTACTTTAGCCGTGTTTGTTGTCATGGCTGTGCCGGGTTTTGTATATCGGTATTTGTGGCGTAAAGCCGGGATATAGAAAAACTCAATTATTGTTGCATAGAGAGATAAGTTTCTCTATAATGCGTAGCTCTTCAGGCGCGTAGCTCAGCTGGTTAGAGCACCACCTTGACATGGTGGGGGTCGTTGGTTCGAGTCCAATCGCGCCTACCAAATACTGAAGCAGATTGGTAAGCATGAAATAAGCCAATATGTATAAAAAAGTGCAGCCGAGCTGCACTTTTTTTTTATTTGTTGATTAATATTTCACATTGATTTCGAAAAAGTTGGAGAGGCCAAGCAATGCCTATCGTAACGCTTCCTGATGGTTCTCAACGTGTTTTTGATAACCCTGTCTCAGTCACTGAAGTGGCGGCCAGCATTGGAGCGGGTTTGGCTCGTGCTGCCCTGGCTGGTAAGGTAGATGGGCGTTTGGTGGACACATCTTTTGTCATTGATCGCGATGTGTCATTGGCGATTATCACGGACCGTGACGCAGACGGCTTGGAGGTCATTCGTCACTCGACGGCGCATTTGCTAGCCTATGCAGTCAAGGAGCTGTTCCCTGATGCGCAGGTGACGATTGGCCCAGTTATTGAAAATGGCTTCTACTACGATTTTTCCTATAAGCGGCCGTTTACCCCGGAAGATTTGCTTGCAATTGAAAAGCGGATGTCGGAGCTGGCCAAGCGCGATATCCCTGTTACCCGTGAAGTCTGGCTGCGGGACGAAGCCATCCGGTTCTTTGAGGCGCAGGGTGAGCGGTACAAGGCTGAGCTGATCAGCGCCATTCCCCAGGGTGAAGAAGTATCTCTGTATCGGGAAGGGGACTTTATCGATCTTTGCCGAGGGCCTCACGTCCCTTCTACGGGCAAGCTGAAGGTCTTCAAGCTGATGAAAGTCGCAGGCGCCTACTGGCGTGGCGATGCTCGTAATGAAATGCTGCAGCGAATCTATGGCACTGCATGGGCCAAAAAAGAAGAGCTGGATGCTTATCTGCATCAGCTGGAAGAGGCGGAGAAGCGAGACCACCGTAAAATCGGTAAACAGCAGGACCTCTTCCATCTGCAGGAAGAGGCGCCAGGCATGGTGTTCTGGCATCCCAAGGGCTGGACGATTTGGCAGACTGTCGAGCAATATTTACGCAAGGTGCTGCGTGAAGCTGGCTATCAGGAAGTGCGTACCCCAATGGTCATGGATCGCGTTCTATGGGAGCGCTCAGGGCATTGGGAGAACTATCGTGAAAATATGTTCACGACAGAGTCGGAAAAACGTGATTATGCCGTTAAGCCGATGAATTGCCCTGGGCACGTGCAGATCTTCAACCAAGGTTTGAAGAGCTATCGTGATCTGCCATTGCGAATTGCCGAGTTTGGTGCCTGCCATCGCAACGAGCCGTCCGGCTCATTGCACGGCATCATGCGGGTGCGTGGTTTTACTCAGGATGATGCGCACATCTTCTGCACTGAGGATCAAGTGCAGGACGAATCGATGCGATTCATCGAATTACTGCAACGGGTTTATCTTGACTTTGGCTATGACCAGATTTTGGTCAAGCTCTCTACCCGCCCGGCAAAGCGAGCTGGCACTGACGACGTCTGGGATAAGGCGGAAAATGCTTTGGCAGAGGCATTGAAATCAAAGGGTCTAGAGTTTGAGCTGCAGCCCGGTGAAGGTGCTTTCTATGGCCCTAAGATAGAATTTTCCCTGAAAGACTCCATTGGCCGTGTTTGGCAGTGTGGCACATTGCAGCTGGATTTTGTGCTTCCGGAGCGTCTGGGTGCGGAGTATGTAGCAGAAGACAACAGCAAGCATCGCCCCGTCATGCTACATCGAGCAATCCTTGGTTCGATGGAGCGTTTCATTGGCATTCTGATCGAGAACTATGCAGGCAGTCTGCCGCTCTGGCTCGCGCCCGTGCAGATGGTGGTGCTGAATATTTCCGAAGGCCAGGCTGACTATGCCAAGGAAGTCACACAATCCTTGAGAAAAGCTGGCTTTCGCGCCATCTCGGACTTGAGAAACGAGAAAATTACCTATAAAATTCGCGAACATAGTTTGCAGCGTTTGCCTTATCAGCTGGTTGTGGGTGATAAAGAAAAGGCTGCAGGATTGGTTGCCGTGCGTACCCGCCAAGGCGAAGACTTGGGGCAGATGACGGTGGAGGCCCTGATGGCGCGCCTTTATCAAGAAATGCCGGGTAGCACGGTTTAATTTTTATATGACTTGGAGACACTGCTATAGCTCAGGAACGTGAACCACGGATAAATGGCGAAATCGATGCGTCGCAAATCCGTCTGGTGGGTCAAGAAGGTGAACAGCTCGGTATCGTAACCCTTGCTCAGGCGATGAGCATGGCTGAAGAGGCTGAAGTTGATTTGGTAGAAATCGCGCCGCAGGCTCAGCCCCCGGTATGCCGCCTGATGGATTACGGCAAATTCAAATACCGCGAGAGCAAAAAGCGCCACGAGGCCAAGCTGAAGCAAAAGCAGGTCCAGGTCAAGGAAGTCAAATTCCGGCCTGGTACGGACGAAGGTGATTATCAGGTTAAATTGCGCAATTTGTTGCGCTTCCTGCAAGAAGGCGATAAAGCAAAAATTACCTTGCGCTTCCGTGGGCGTGAAATGGCGCATCAGGAATTTGGTGTTGCTCTGTTGAAGCGGGTTGAAAGTGATTTGGCAGAAGTAGGGGCTGTTGAGCAGTTTCCGAAGATGGAAGGCCGCCAAATGGTGATGGTAATCGCGCCTAAAAAGAAACAATAGGTGCAAAGAATTTGTGAGCTCACATATTGCAAAGTGAGCTTGCAAATAGGTTGGTAACGGGTTTCAAGTGCTGCGTTCGTAGCCACCTTTTACCGAATATAAGGAGAGCATTATGCCGAAGATGAAGACCAAAAGCGGTGCTGCTAAGCGCCTCAAGGTTCTGGGTTCGGGCGGTGTTAAGCGCAGTAAAGCGTTCAAGCGCCACATCCTGACCAAGAAGACCACAAAGAACAAGCGTCAACTCCGTGGTACGACGATGGTTCACCCGACGAACATGGGTCATGTTCGTGCGATGTTGCCCTACGCTGCCTAAGGAGATTGAAATATGCCAAGAGTTAAACGTGGTGTAACGGCGCGCGCGCGTCATAAGAAGGTACTGGCGCTGGCCAAGGGCTATCGCGGTCGCCGCAAGAACGTCTACCGTATTGCCAAGCAAGCGGTAATGAAGGCTGGTCAATATGCTTATCGTGACCGTCGTCAACGTAAGCGCCAGTTCCGTCAGTTGTGGATTGCCCGTATCAATGCTGCAGCGCGCGAATGTGGTCTGACTTACAGCAGATTCATGAACGGCCTCAAGAAGTCTATGATCGAGATTGATCGTAAAGTTCTGGCTGATCTGGCGGTATTTGACAAGCCTGCTTTTGCTCGCATCGTTGAGCAAGCTAAAGCCGGCCTCGCTGCTTAAGCTGTCTGGAAGATGAAAGGGAGGCGAAGGCCTCCCTTTTTTTCTGGCCAAATTTTCCAAGCTCGCCAGGGGCTTGTTGTGTTTTCCCAATTCTCACAGACCCATCATGCAGAATCTGAATGAAATATTGGACCGTGGTTTGACCGAGCTGCAAGCGGTGCAGGATCAAGTCGAACTTGAGCAGGTCAAGGCTCGCTATCTTGGCAAGAGTGGTGCGTTGACGGAGCTGCTCAAACAATTAGGCCAATTGCCAGCAGAAGAAAAGCGGACTGTTGGTGCAAGTATCAATCAGGCCAAGCAACAGTTTGAAGCGGCATTTAACCAGCGACGAGATCAGATTGCGCATGCTGCGCTTGAAAAGCAGCTGGCAGCTGAGGCTTTGGATGTGACTTTACCTGGCCGTGGCTTGCAGCATGGTGGATTGCACCCGGTAACGCTGACTCGACAACGAATAGAAGCGCTCTTTCATTCACTGGGTTTCGAGGTGGCAGATGGCCCTGAAATCGAAAGTGATTTTCATAACTTTGAAGCGTTGAATATTCCAAAGGATCATCCTGCCCGAGCCATGCAGGATACTTTCTATGTTGAGAATGGCGATGTTCTGAGAACACATACATCACCTATCCAGATCCGGTACATGCTCGAAAACTCTGCCCCGATCAAGATCGTGGCACCTGGCAGGGTCTACCGTGTTGATTCCGATGCAACGCACTCCCCAATGTTCCATCAGATGGAAGGTCTATGGGTGGATGAAGGAGTCAGCTTTGCGGATCTGAAAGCGGTACTCATTGATTTTCTACGTCGCTTTTTTGAGCGTGAAGATTTACAGGTACGTTTTCGTCCATCGTTTTTCCCTTTTACCGAGCCTTCTGCGGAAATTGATGTGCTTGGCGCCCGGGGATGGCTGGAGGTCGGTGGCTGTGGAATGGTTCATCCGAACGTGCTACGGAATGTGGGCATCGACAACGAGAAATATACCGGCTTTGCATTTGGCATCGGCCTGGATCGTTTTGCCATGTTGCGCTATGGCGTCAATGACTTGCGCTTGTTCTTCGAAAACGATCTGTCGTTTTTAAAGCAGTTCAGTTAATTGACGTAAGGTGAGAACAAGCTTATGAAATTTTCAGAAAAATGGCTTCGTAGTTGGGTCAATCCCGCATTGGATTCAGATCAGTTGGCCCATGCGTTGACCATGGCTGGGTTGGAGGTCGAAGAGAACGAGCCTGCGGCGCCGATGTTCGACAGGGTGATCGTGGCAGAGGTATTGTCCGTTACGCGCCACGAAAACGCTGATCGCCTGAATGTGTGCACCGTGAACATTGGGGCCGGCGAGCCACTGCAAATCGTGTGCGGAGCACCTAATGTCGCGGCTGGCGTCAAAGTCCCCTGTGCCTTGGTTGGCGCGATTCTGCCTGGTGATTTCAAAATCAAGCAGGCGAAAGTGCGTGGTGTGGATTCATTCGGCATGCTGTGTTCTGCAGATGAGCTGGGGATGCCCGCTGACGTGGATGGCCTATTGTTACTGCCAGCCGACGCACCCGTTGGGGGCGATTTCCGCAGCTATTTCGAGCTCGATGATCGGCTTCTCACGCTCAAGCTCACTCCCAATCGTGCAGACTGTCAGTCGATACAAGGCATTGCAAGGGATGTGGCTGCCATAACCGGTGTGGAAATCACGCGTCCTGCCATCATGCCAGTGGCCGCATCGATTGCTGATCAGACCAAGATCCAGCTGACATCAGATACCGCATGTCCGCGTTATTTAGGGCGTATCATCAAGGGCGTCAATGCAAAGGCGGTCACCCCGGCTTGGATGAGGCGGCGCTTAGAGCGCAGTGGCGTGCGTGCCATCTCCGCAGTGGTTGATATCACAAATTATGTGTTGCTGGAGCTGGGCCAGCCCATGCACGCATTTGATCTCGCCAAGATTGATCAGCACATTGAGGTGCGGTTTGCCAGGCCGGAAGAATCAATCACATTGCTGAATGAAAAGACCATTCAGATGAGTGAGGACATGCTGGTCATTGCCGATCAAACCAAAGCCTTGGCCTTGGCTGGCATCATGGGGGGGGCAGAAAGCGCTGTGGGTGATGATACCCAGGACATTCTTCTGGAAAGCGCATTTTTCAATCCTGCCGTTATCCATGGTAAGTCAAGACGCTTGGGTTTTGGATCGGATTCATCCTATCGGTTCGAGCGGGGTGTCGATTTTGCTGGTGCTCGTGATGCCATCGAGCGTGCAACCGCACTGGTGCTGGAAATCTGTGGTGGTCAACCTGGCCCTGTGAATGAGGCAGCGGTCGCCAGCGCTTTGCCCCAGCGCCCTTCTGTGGCATTGCGTATTAGTCGTGTTGCCAAGGTGCTAGGGGTTGACTTGCCTGTCGACCTGATCATTGAGTTGTTGAGCAGACTTGGGTTGCAATGTCGGCAAGAGGGAGACGTCATTCACGTTACACCACCCACATATCGATTCGACATCGAGATCGAAGAAGACTTGATCGAAGAGGTTGCTCGATTGTACGGCTATGACACCATCCCAGTGCGTCCGCCAAAAGCATCACTGGCCATGTTGCCGCAGTCGGAGGCATTACGCCCGATAGCTTCAGTCAAGTACGCGTTGGCGGCTCGTGACTATCAGGAGGTGATTAACTACGCATTTGTCGATAGTGAATGGGAGGCGGATTTTTCGGGGAGCACCCAGCCTGTCAAGCTGCTCAACCCAATCGCCAGTCAAATGAGTGTCATGCGCTCCTCATTGTTGGGTGGGCTGATTTCAACACTCAAACATAACCTGAATCGCCGCCATGAGCGGGTACGGTTGTTTGAAGTTGGGCGAGTGTTCATCAAGCAGGATGATACTTTGGCCCAGCCAGAATATATCGCTGGCCTGCTGGCCGGTAGTCGCTTCTCTGAGCAGTGGGCAGAGAAGGCCGCGCGAGTTGATTTCTACGATGCTAAGGCAGATGTCGAAAGTTTGCTGACAGCTTTGCCGGTTCGATTTGAGGTCGCCATACACCCAGCGTTGCATCCTGGTCGATCTGCAAAGATCGTTGTAAATGGCCATGGTGTGGGGTGGCTGGGTGAATTGCATCCCAAATGGGTTCAGAAATATGACTTACAGCACGCGCCAGTCGTATTCGAGTTGGATGCGTCTGTGGTAACGCAGCAGTTTGTTCAAGCCGCACAGCCGATTTCAAAGTTCCAGTCGGTGCGCAGAGACATTGCTGTAGTGGTGGATGAGAAAATCGAAGTGCAGGCACTGTTGGACTCGCTTGCTTCTGAAAAAATAAGTATAATCAGCGAGATAGCGTTGTTTGATGTGTATCGTGGCAAAGGGGTGGATGCGGGCGAGAAGAGCTTGGCATTCAAGATCATGCTGCAAGACAAACAAAAGACGCTCACCGATGAAGAGGTGGAGGCTGCTGTATCCCGGTTGGTTCGCGTGCTTGATGAAAAGCACGGCGCTAAATTAAGAGTGTAGGGAGTATTCATGACGTTAACAAAAGCCGAACTGGCAGATTTGTTGTTTGAAAAGGTTGGGCTCAACAAGCGTGAAGCAAAAGATATGGTTGAGTCGTTTTTTGAGGAGATCCGTGCATCACTGGAGTCAGGAGACAGCGTCAAGCTGTCGGGTTTCGGTAACTTCCAGCTGCGTGACAAGCCTCAGCGTCCAGGCCGTAATCCTAAAACAGGGGAAGAGATTCCCATCACTGCACGACGCGTTGTGACTTTCCATGCTAGTCAAAAGCTGAAGGGAATGGTCGAGAAACGTTATGGTGGAAACAGTTCCAGCAACTGATTTACCCCCGATCCCCGCCAAGCGCTACTTCACAATTGGTGAAGTCAGCGATCTGTGCGGGGTCAAACCACATGTGTTGAGATATTGGGAGCAGGAGTTCACCCAGCTCAAACCTGTGAAGCGCCGGGGAAACCGGCGCTATTATCAACACCATGAGGTGCTGTTGATCCGTAGAATTCGCTCATTGTTGTATGAGCAAGGGTTCACCATCAGTGGGGCGAGACATCAGTTGGGTGAGGATGGTGCCGTGAGCGGCGATCTCCCGATCCCCCTCACGATTGAGAAAAATCTTTCTGTTTCAAAGCTTAAAAACGAATTACTGAATATTCTGCGTTTTCTTGAAAGATAAATGCAGAAATTTTGAAAAATACACTAGCTTTATTTTTCGGTTTTGCTATAATTCTGGCTCTTCGTCGGGGCGTAGCGCAGCCTGGTAGCGCACTTGCATGGGGTGCAAGGGGTCGCGAGTTCGAATCCCGCCGCCCCGACCAGTGAATTAAGTTATATCGCAATAATTGCGATATAATAGTAATAACTACTAGTTTGAAGTGGTAAAAGTTTTGCCGTCTTAGCTCAGTTGGTAGAGCACCTGACTTGTAATCAGGGGGTCATCAGTTCGAATCCGATAGGCGGCACCATATTCCACGGGCCTTGTAGCGATACAAAGCCCGTTTTGCGTCTTGGGTTTTAGAGCGAATATTAGACAACCCCGTCTAATATTCTCACTTGACCGCCACCCCTTTGCGTACCGCACGACGGTCATAAACCGCATGTACGATGGCGTCGTTGGCGTGGCCGGTCGTGTTTTTCGCATCCACGCCCTGGTCAAGCAAATCGGTCGTCCCCTTGGCGCGCACGTCGTGAAAGTGGAATCGCTCATTGCCGGCGGACTCCCATGCGCGCTGTATTTTCTGCACCAGCGATTTGAAGCCGCTGGGGGTGTAAGGCTGGCCCGTGCGGCTGCTCACGAACAAGTAGCGGCTCCCCTTGGGGCGAGAGAGCTTTTGCGCTCGCCCCACGGCCTCGGACAGCCTCGGAGCCCATCCCACCAGCACCTTGACCGGCTTGCGATCCTTGCCCTTCAACTGCTGGATGAACAAACCGTCTTCGCGGATGCTGTCCAGCGTTAATTGCAAGACATCCTGTTGCCGCTGGGCGGCCAGATAGGCAATTTCCAAGGCCGTCGCCACCACCTCGCCCGACATCAGGTTGCCCGCGTATGCTTTCCCCTCCGTCATCACGGGCGGCTTGCCTTTCCTGTCCGCCAGCATGCCATGCTTCAAGGTTCGGCAGAATTCGAGAAACCGCGCCAGCTCGCCGTCTTCAACATAGCGATCCCTTGGCCGCTCGCGATTGCGCGTCACGCCACGGCAAGGGTTTGTGTCGATGATGCCCCAACGCATGGCCTGCGTGAAAACATGACTCAGTAATGCTTTTTCCCGATTGCCCGATACAGCGCCCCCTTGTTCCGCACGGGTATCCAGATACTGCGCGATGTGAAGAGGCTTGATTTCATCGGGCCTAAAATCCCCGAAAGCAGCCTCCAGCAGCTTGATCTGTCGGTTTTGCTCGTCCCGCGTGGACTTGGATTTTTTGGGCAGCACCTCTACCGCATAGCGGTTGAAAACGGCCAACATGCCTTGCGTTGGCAGCCGGCACGGGGCCTCTATTTCCACCCAGCGCCGCTTGGCTTCTTCTAGATTGTCCGACAGCCGTATCCATTTGTTCTGATGGGTGACGTAGTAGTAAGCCCCATTTTTTCGATACATGCGGGGCGGCAAGTCCCGGTCACGGGTGCGTGGGCGAGCCATTTTTATCTCCTGACCGCATCGGCCAGCTTCTTGAAGTTAATTGAACGTTCAGCCTGCAACGCACTCCCGGATACCGGCATTTCCCCAAGGGCCACGCGCAACACTGCACGAGACACCAAGGGCCGCCCCCTTCCGCTCTTGAGATAGGCGATTCGATTGGCATCCAGCCAGCCGCAAATGCGCGGCGCGGTCTTGAAGCCCGTCATCTCTTTCAATTCATCAAACGAGAGCAAGGTGTCACTCATGGCAAACTCCCAACTCGGCATAGTGGTTTTATTTGTCATCCTCATCTTCCCAGCCCAAGCCGCACACATCACACTCGGTAGCTGCATCGCCAAATTTCAGCTCAGTATCCGGCGATTCAATCCAGATGCCCTTATCCCCGCACTCTGGGCAGGTCAGGACGACTTTCTTCATTGGCCGCCCATCGTGATGCGGCGGAACATCCAAGGCATCCATCGCAGGCGTACCGTAGGGAACATCGAATTCATTAATTTGGCTGTCACTCATTTTTTCTTTTCCTTGGAATCATGGGGAACCGTGGGTTAAATCTTCGTGGCTTGCAGAAGTAGAAGCACTTCGGTGCGATTGCTGGATTGACTGCTGGTGCGCATGAACGAGGGCAGGAAAGACAGGCCGGATGTGCCTTGGCTGTCCTTATCCGTGGTCAGGCCGCCCAAGACGATCAATTCGCCATCGGCGGCGGAAACAGTAGTTGTCAGCGCCCGCTTGGTCAGCGTGGGCGAGCTGTTGACGCCGGTTTCGGTCTTGGCGAAATCGCTGATCTGCTGATCAACAGTCATGTCCACCGTCGCGCCGCGCACTACTGGCGACAGGTTGAGGATGACGCCGGACGAGCGGTATTCGACCGATTGCACAGCATTGCCACCACCTTGCGGATAGGTGACGGAACTCAGCGTCGGGACGTCCTGGCCGACTGTCAGGCGGGCAGTGGCGCCGGATTTCACCCGTACTCGCGGCGTCGAAACCACTTTGAAGCGGGAGTCTCCGGCCAACGCGGAAAGCGCCATCTCGAAGTTAGCTGCCTTGAATGTCACCGCGTTGTTGAGCGTGGCCGCATCCGAGCCGATCGAAACGCCGAGCTTGCCGCCCAGCAGATTCAGCGCCAGCGAAAAGGCTGTGCCGTCGGCGTTGCCGGTGCTGACCTCGTACACCACCGCCTTGACCGCCACCTCGCCGCTGGAGGTATCCACTTGCGGCAGCAGCTTTTTCAGCTTGGCGATTTCATCCGCCGAGCCTTGGAAAATCATCGTGTCGCCGTCCTGATCGATCATGGCCGAAGCCGATGTTGGGGAAGCGCTGGCATTGCCGGCCTCGATCTTGGCCCCAGCAGGCGCACGCACCGAGCGCGACACGGTGAAGGCTCCGGACGAAAACAGCGGCGACAGCACGTCGGCCAGGTAGGACATCGAACGGAATTGCGGGTGATAGATGAAAATCTCATGCCCCGCCGTGTCCTTGTCCGCCGCTGGCTTCGCCTTGACGAAATCCACGCCGTTGCGCGTTTCGATGGAGAAACCCAGCGTATCCAGAAAGTTGGTCAGGAAGACGCGCAGATTGCCCTTGAACGAGTCGAAGCGGAACGACACCAGACGATCATCCTTGAGCACTGCCGGCTCGATCACATAGGGCTGCTTCAACGCCTCCGAATACAGCAGGCCGATGACTTGCGACACGCTCACCTGTTGGAAGTCGAAGCGTGGCGCTTTCGGTTCTGACGGCGCGGACAAGTCGGCTATCGCCCCGGCAGGAAGTTGCGGAGCCGCCGATGCCTGCGCCGCGCAGCAGAATGCGATAACGGATAACGAGTAACGAATAACAGAGATAGCGTTATCCTGATTGCGTAAGATCATTTCCCAACTCCCGGCATCGCCTGTCGCTGCGCGGCACCCGACCAGCGCGTGACCGTCTCGCCATCCACCTGGCCGATGATGGCCGCGCCCTCTCCGTTGAATACCGATGGCGATTCGACGCGCAAACGGCCCGCCTCATCGGCCACCACCACCCAGCGGGAGTTTTCGGCTTCCAACTGTCCCACCACGCGCCACGCGGAGGAAAAAGCTTGTTTGGCCGAGGGGGTAGCCGCAGAGACTGGAGCCGACGACGACGCGCTTTTGCCACTGGCTTGCGCATTACCTTGCGCCGGGGCGGCATTGGCCGGGTGAAAGAAGCGCCATGCGCTCCAGCCACCAATCGACATCATCAGCACGACGCCAGCGGTGTAAATCCATAGCGTGCGGTTCGCCAGAATGTTCTGTCGCTTGTCGATGGCCTTTTCCATGCCCTGGCCGCCCGTATAGCTCTGGTACAACGGGAAAATCTCCGCGCTGTATTTCTTCTGCCGGTCGTCGATGCGGGTTTTGCTGTTGAGCTTCCAACCCTCGTAAATCTCGACGCGGTAGCATTTACTCAGGCCCAGCGACTTGTGCTTGTGCATGCGAAACGTGAACTCGATGACGTTCTTGACCGAGCGATGCAGCCCGGTGATGTCTTGCGTCATCAGCACCACGTCGCAGGCCACGGCGGTGTCCGCATGCACATAGTGGCGGTGCATGCGGAAAAACTGCATGTGCTCGTGGCTCAGCTTGCCGTTGTCCGTTCCCCAGAAGCGCCATGCTTCGTCGATCGCCACTAGGTCGCCGCCTTTCACCACCGATTCGAGTTCCGGCTTTTCTTCGTCCGGGAAAAATTGCGGCTGCAAGATGCGGTCGTTTTCCACATGGATGATCTGACCGAGCTTGTCGGCGTCGGCGTCGCGCTTGCTGACCAGGTATTCATGGATGCGATCCTCGTTGATGCCGGCCACGTTCGTGACCACCCGCCGCCCATGGAAAACCGCGTCGAGAATGACGGAGGACACCACCTCGTAGGATTTGCCGGAGCCTTGCAGGCCCACATATGCATTGATCGCCATCGCCTTACCCGATCACCGGAATGCGGCGAATGATGAAGCGCGTCGCATAGGCTGAAATCACCGTTGAAAAGCCTGTCGATGCGCTGAACAGGTCAAGGAAGTACCACACCGACGACGGCATGCCGGACAAGGCGCTGGACAGGCTGGATGCCTGCGTCGCGCCGGGGTAAAGCTGGCTGCTGACCAGCACGTTGACGAATTCCTTGACGATGAAGAACAGCGCGAAGAAGGTCACGAACTTGACGATGACGGAGCGCAGCAAGAAACCCAGCATCGTGCGCAGGGCCGACATCAAAATGCCAAACAGGGCGGCGGGCATGGCTCACCTCACGCGGAAAGCAGGATAAACAGGCCGACCAGCAGCCAGACCACGAGCATGACCGCCGCCAGCTCGGCGCGGTGCTGCTCGGCGATGGTGCATTGCGCGTCCATCACGATGGACTTGCCGAACACGTCGAATGCCGGTTTCGGGCATTGCGCCGCGTGGCCGGGCGTCTGGAAGGTGCGCAGCTCGGGAAACAGCGACGTCAGCGGCTTCAAGATCGTCGGCGCGTCGGGCGTGTCTTCCAGCGTCGGGTCTGGCACATTCGGGTCGGGGCCAAGATCGGGACGCCCGGACGTGCCGGGATTGGTTCCGGGGTTCGCCCCTGGATTGGTGCCGGGGTTCGAACCAGGCTGCACCGAGGGCGAAATCGGCACGCCGTTCGGGTCGTTAGCCGGATTGGCGGCAGGCCGCAGCAGATCACCCAGCGTTGGCATCGCATTCGGGTTCGCTGCTTTCCATGTCGCCACGTCCGCCGAGGTCAGCGGGTTCGTGGCCGGATAAGGCAGGCCCTTGTAATTGGGCGCTTGCGCGGCACGTCGCCATGCCTCATCGGCAAGCTTGGCAAGCTGCGCGTCGGGAACGGGAATAGCCTTCTGTGCATCGACTATTGCCGGGTAGGCATCGGTCAAATTGGTGAAGGTCTGCGGAATGGGGGCATTCTGACCAACGGCCCACGTCGTCATCAACGACACATTCTCGTAGGTCGTGACAAGTGGCTGCTGTTGAGACACGCCGGACGAATCCTTGAGAGGTGGCGGCGTGCGAATCACCGTATACGAGCCGTACAAATCCTGACCGCCACCGGAGCGGGGAAGAAAATAGGCGCTGTTGAAGGTCTTCACTACCTTGCTGCCATCGGCCCAGTCCCAGACGCCTTGCTGGCTCAACTGCGACGTGTAAGCGCTCATGAAGCGCGTCACTTCGGCTAGGGTGTAAGCGATGATGATGTAATCGCCGCTACCCTGAAGAAAAGGCGCGGATTTCCAGTAATTTGCCGGCGCGGCAGGATAGGATAGACAGTCGCCCCCATTGGCGCAGATTCCGCGATAGACGATCAGCCCAGCCGACAAGGCGATTTGCCCGACTGACGGTTGCGGCGCGGAAGGCACTGCCGGGGCGCTATAACTCGGCTTCGCTGGCGTGCTCTGCGTCTGGATTACCACCGAGCTTCCCGATTGCGAGATCGTCACCTTCTGCGCGGCATCCGACGATACGAAGTATGCGCCGGCAGCGGTAATGCCCAGACCCGCCAAGATGGTGAGCCATACCGGTGCACCGGCAATCGCCAGCGCGCCTCCGGCTACGGTGGCAGCCACATTGACCACCGTCATTTGACTACTGACACCGGCCATCGTCGCCTTGTAAACCGGATCGTTGGCCGCTTTCGCCAGCCACAGCGCATCATTGGCCGCCACACCTTCGGCTGCGGCAATACGGTTGGCGATAATGCCGCCGACGGCCCGATTGACCACATAGTTTTCGACCGGGGCCAAGACCGCATTGGCCAATACCTGCTGTACCAGCACGGACAACAGGCAAATGAATAGTAGCACTCGCTTCCAGCACGCCATTTCAAGCCTCACTGATCGGAAATACCCTTGACCACCGCCCAGCCGCAGGCAATGCCCCAGGCGAACATGATCAAGTACCAGAGTTCGTTAATCGTCATCACCACCGCCCCATCAGGTTTCGCAGCCCGCAGCCGAGCAGCGTCAACGACTCGCGGACGGTATGCACGACAAAGCCCAGGCCCAGCAGGGCGTTTGCTTTCCAGCGCGGGTACTGCCAATAAAGATGGCGGTTGTCGAGGGCGAAGCCTTCGAATAGGAAGGCTCCCACTACGCAGCAGAACATCAGGAAAAGCATGGCAATCAGCTCCGCTGCACCGACCAATATTTCCATTTCCCTGCCTCCCGAAAAAAGGGGGCTAATGCCCCCCGAACACCCAAGATTCAACGACCGCGGATCATGCCCAGGACGGTTTTCGCGCCCTTGATGGCGATGTAGACGCCGGCCAGCAAACCCGCGATAGCCAGCAACGCGGTAATGGTCGTGCCGAAATCCACGGAGTTGGTCAGCGGCGTCAGGTCAGGGCCTTTCGCGCCGGTCGTATCCGCGAATGCCGCCGGAGCAAACAGCGCTGCGCTCGACACCACCACAGCGCCGGCAACGGTTTTGACTTTGGAAACAGTAGCTTTGAACATATCTTTCTTCCTTCAGAGAGTTATGCCGGGAAGCGCCGGCTCGCTTACGCATCAGCTCCGGCGAATCATGCCGAGCACCAATCCGATTCCGTGTGAAAAGAAGTACAGTCCGACGATCATCGAAAATGCCAAAGCCCAAATTGCTGAGGCATAGCCGTAATCGAACGGCCCCATCGCGGCATCAAACTGCTGTTGTGAATCCGGGTTCAGCAGATACGCCTGCGTCGGCTGCGGCTTGTAATACTGCCCACCGATACGGGGACAAATCTGCTGCTGGACGCCGCTGGGCGTGGTGCTGACCGGTACGCAGACCAGCACTTGTTGACTGCTGCCGATGCTCATGTCACGCCCCCTGCTCGTTGTTCGTGGACGGCAACGGTTGAAGGCCGGCTTTTATCGCCACCTCGGCGCATTGCGACCGGGGGTGGGACGCGCGTCGTTCCGCCGCGCTGTGCCGCCGTATAGTTATTGACACGAGTCCAAGGCTCGCTACGCTCGCGGTCGGGAGCGAAATCCACCGTCCACTTATGAATCCGGGATTTGACGAAAACACCGTCATCGGCATCGACCACCCCGAGAATGCGCACGCCGACATCCTCGCCATAGCGGTTGGTGCGGCCGGTTTCGCGGCCAAGACGGATGGGAAGGTCGGCGAGTTTCAGGCCAGTGCCACCAAGCACCTTCACGAACTCTGCCCATTCTCCAGCGTCGGCGGCCTCGGCGGCGCGGCTGATGATATCGCTGCCGATTTCGATGCCCTCGTTGTTGGAAATCCGGCGCAGTTCACGCCAAATCGTAACTGGAGCAATACCCACCTGCTGAAACTGGCGAATACCCCAAACAGAGGCCCACGCCAGTACGCGCTCGGCGGCGGTCGCGGTATCGACGCCATCAAAGTTAATGCCGATGGATTCGCCGTCGCTCTTGCGACCATCGATGTTCTTGCAGACATACTTGGCGACATAACCGGCAGCGGTGCCGAGTGACCAGTCAATCTCGACACACTTGAAGCGAGGCTCATCACCGCCAGCAAGCTCGTCACGGTCTTCTCTTGTCGAGTAGTCGCGGAAAACCGCGATCATGTCTGCGGCTTGGTCTTGTGGAACGAACAGCAGCAGATGCCAGTGAGGACAAGCGTCATGATGCGGTTCGGCGATACGAAAGCCGTAGGGGCTGATGTTGCGGCGGTGCAGCTCTGCACGAATGCAGGCATACAGGCCGGAGAGGTATTGCTGAGCTTGGCGGGGCGTACTGCCGCAATATTTGGTGTTGGCGACCACCTTCCCCTTGCCCAGCTTGCGAAAGGCATGGAAGCGCGATGGGCAGGTAACCGTCAGGAAAAGGGCTGCGTGCTCCAGAGAGCGGGCAATCGTCTCGAACCCTGCGATCCGGGTCATCAGCTCGGCACGGCGGTTGTTTGGATTGGACACCGACAGGTCGGACAGCTCAGCCAGCGTGAATTCATCGCCCAGTTCGTTGAATGCCACCAGACTTTCCAGCAAGGCTCGGTTGCGGCAGCGCTGGGCACGAACGCGAAGCAGCGTATCATCAGATACGTAGAGTCCAGCACGCTGATTGACAAACCCGCAACGGATGGCCTCGGCTTCGACCTTGCGAGCCACCGCACGGCGTAAGACCTTGCGCCAGAATCCTTCGTCAACAAGGCGCTTAAAAAGCGTTTCATGCGTCACACCGCGCTTTTCTGGCTGAGGAAGTCGCGTGCAACCTTCCGGGGCGGCTTCGTCGTCGTAGAAAAATACATCGCGCTCACGCAGATAATCTGCAAGCCGGTCGAGCAGTGACTCGAAGTCGGCGCTGCGATGCAGGCGCTGGATGGACTCAACATGCTGAACGGCCTGCTTGGCCGCTGTGCATAATTCATCATCGCTGGCGGCTAAGTTGAGGCGACCGCCAATTTCCTTGAAGTGGTCGCGGCGATCCTGCACGTGCAGATTCGCGGCACGGCGGGCGTCGCCGTCGTGCCGGAACTCTTCGGAAAAAAGCAGCTTGTTGTGCTCTCGCCGAATGCACGCGGTGAATTGAGCTGGGACGGTGCGAAGCCAGTTATCAACCCTTTGTCTATCATCTTTTAGACAATCTCGACGATTCCGAAGCGCCAGCGGATGCAGCATGATCGATTAGTCCTCAATAGCCACATAGCTATTGACCACCGGACGGCGGGTGAAGCGCTCGCCAGTTTCCTTATCATGGTATTGAAACGCCTTACCTCGATAACCTGCGCAGGTGACTGAAACCTCGATCGTTTCGCCAACCTGACCAAGTCGCTTGCGGCTGCGAATCTCGACGGTCGCGGGCGGGCTGTATTGATCCGGTGCGGGAAGGGTCACTTCCGTGAAAACGGAATCGTCGGCTTTGCGGACTGCGTTGACACGACCAGCAAGGGTCGCTTGGTTAAAGTGGGATCTATTCTTGCTTTCGGCAACATTGGGAGTGCTCACAGGAGAATCCTCTTTGAGTAGTTAGGGAGTTAACCACCCCGCCATGTCGGTGGCTGTCCTCGCGCTCACGCGCTGCGGGCTGCCGCCAACACGGCAGGCTGAACTATATGAACAGGCAGCATCCCTTGATGTTTTAACCTTTTGTGGTTCAAAATTCACACTAAAAGGCATGTTGCCCATTATGATGGTGTATATATTACACAATAAAAGCGAAATTGTATTGCTTTTGGTGTATTTTTTAAACAATTATTTATTGCTTGAACCACAGCATAAGGAGAGCGAAATGGCCGAGCGATCGCAAGGGAAGGAAATAAGTCACCGTCTACGAGGGATGGTTGAAAAGCGTTTTACGAGACGGGGGCGATTCAGAGAACTTGAGGAGATTAGCAGCATCAGCGGAAGCAGATGGAAAAATTTTTTCTATGGCCGTCAAGAAGCAACCTTGGAGATGGTTGACTTTTGGTGTAAAAAATACCCTGATGAGCGAGATTGGCTATTGGATGGGCCATTACAAAAGAAGGTTGAATCGGCCACATTTAATGTTCGTCCCATGCTTCAAGAACGACCTAACCGTACCATTGCTGAGCGGTTGACTTGGGTGATTTTTGAATGGGCAGCTCCGTCGGGAGAGGAGTTATTTCGCTATCTGGAAGAAAAGTCAAACGGTACCGTTCCTGCCGATGACTGGAAACAGGTCATCATTCATGCAAAGCCCCCCAGTGCCGCAATGGTCGCAGTAGTGGGAGATTACCGACCTCACTTCATTGAATGGATTATCATGGGAGTGACTACAGGGGATGGGCAGGTTGACCCTACTGACAAGGAATCCATTGATAAATGGAACACCCGCTTGCAGGAGCAATGGAATAGAGTATTTAACATGCTCATGACAGCAAGACAGCAGCAAGACGAATGTGACAAATGAATACTCCCGACGATTTGTTTTCGGCCCTTCCTGCTGACTTCTGCGATGTCCATGTAGAAAACGAATTGGACGCACGCCGGCTGCTGTGGCTGATCGAGAAAATCGGCGCGGAAAAAGTCAGGAAGTCTGCGTGGAAGTACAAGTACTACCCGGAAAGTAAAATTTTCGTTTCAGTGCTGTTGAAGTGGCATCAGCTCAAGGTTCCCGCCGCCGTCTACGCTCCTGTCAGCGAACCCATCTATCGCGTGTACATCGTTCCATCATCGAGAGGAGCCGCTTTCAAGGTTGGCTACACCGGGCGAATGGTCACTGATCGTTTGCGGGCTTTTGTTTCATTGGGGGCACTCCTGGAAGACGCTTTTGATATTGCAAAAGGCATATACATCCAAGTCGCCGACAAACCGGAAGCTCTGGCGTTGGAGCGCAAGCTCAAGGCGTGCTGCACCAAGTTTGCCATCGAAAATGCCTATCTCATGGGCTTTGCTCCCTTTGGCGCGTGTGGCCATAAAGAATGGTTCACGTTGGAAGCGCTACCATTAGCGGAAGCTGAACTTTCTGCGCACGGTTATACCGCCCGCAAAATTACCGACACATTGGAATGGCCAGACCTTTTGGATAGTGCGGAGATATTCGGCAACGGATGAGGTCGATTCATACACAAAGGGCCACCAATCCATTTCAGAAACGCAGACATGAAAACGCTGACCTTTATCCAGCACGCCGAAAACGTAAAGTCAGCAGCCACCGCCTGACGAACTACGACTTTCAACTTCTATCCGCGCCAGCAGCTTGGCACGCCGTTCGGCCCACGATGCCTTTGCTTCTTCTTGCGTCACCCATACAGTGGCAGGGGCGTCAGCCTCGACCAGTCCACGCGCAACCTGCTCACGAAACCACGCATCGTATTGCTGGCGTTCATCTTTTCGCATGAAATCCGCTCCTGGTAAAAAACAGAGAGCCTTGGGGCGCTGCCCCAAACCCCGCCACGGCCGCGTGGACCTCGGGGCGCGGGAAAGAAAACCTTTCCCCGCCCCGAGGTTAAGCCTTGGGTCACTCCGATGGAGTAAAGGAGCGGCCGCCGCTTCGCGGTCTCCCGAGCCGCCCCTTGACACCATCTCCGCTCATGGGGCTGCCCTTGAACGGGCATGCGAACTAGGGTTTGCTAATTTAGCAACTAGGCAAAAATTAGCTCAGAGCCTTTGCCGTCTCTATTTTTTTCAACGGCTTAGGGCGTTTTTCTGAACTATTAAACGTCACAACTGCATCCCATATAATCTCCCCGGATTCGGCTACAAAATTCAGCATGAAATCACGAAGAAGCTTAGACTTTTTCAGGGCATATGCATCTTTATACATTTTTAAATGAATTTATGTCATTAAAAAATGACAATTTGAGTCATAAATTTATGACTTTCGTGAGTTGAGTTTAGCCATGCCCTCAACTTTTCCTGCTTTCCACTCAGGCCAGCTCGATGTCGCCGCTAAGGCGGTCGTGACTGCACCTTCTATGGCAGCACTGGCCAGCACTTTGACCCAGGGCAAAAGGCTGGCGCAGCATGGGTGCCCACAGGAAGCAACTGATAGACTTGTCTAATACTTAGTTTTAGAATGCCTGCCCGATCAGTCTTCTGGCGGGAAAATTTTCATGATGTTTGCAATTTTATTAGATGCTACACCACGGCAAAGCCCCGCCGGATATAGTTTTCGAAGTGATGTACCGCCTGACTTGTAATCAGGGGGTCATCAGTTCGAATCCGATAGGCGGCACCAAATAAAAACGCGAATTCAGTAATGGATTCGCGTTTTTCTTTTTGGGCTCGGTTGGATTATTTTTTTGAAAAACCAGCTGAGTTTGCAATGGCCGCAATCAAGCAATCATCGATTTCGCTTGGTCTTGGTCACCAGTCTTTGTATGGGATGCCGTTCAGGCCTTTATCTGGACTCGTTGAGTAGACGCTAAATACATCGTCGCCGGGTTGTGGGTTGTCCCGCGGGCTTTGAGAATTCCGGAGCCCCCACGTTTTCTCGGGTGCTACTTCTTTATTCTTGAAGAATGGGTCGCGCGGGATTTGGCGAAGATAAAAAATTTTCTTCCCAGGATTTTTCTCATCGGGTACCCCATTCGCTAGCTCTGGCAGTGACCTGGGATAATGGGATTCTGTATTGAGTTTGGCGATCCGGCCTGTATCAGCATCGGCTTTGTATGTGTCAATAGCTTTTCTGATTTCCGTAAGGGCCTGCTTGAGTTCGGCTTCCTTTTGCTTTTTGGCTGCGTTGAGGGCAATCGGGGTTGCCATGGTGGCCAGAATGGCAATGATGGCCAAGGTGACCAGCACCTCCATCAAGGTAAAGCCATTGCGGAATGTTTGAATGGGCTGAGTGTTCATGATGGCATTGTAACGCGTTGGTCAGAAGATGGGGATGGCATTTCCATCAAACAAAAAGGTGAATCCGAGAATTCACCTTTTTGTTTGGTCAGCTGCTGATCAGCGATCGGTCAAGGCCAAGCGGAGAAGTTCGCGCTTGAGAACCAGCTCACGTGGTAAGCGTTCTTTCAGTTTCTCGAATAGCTCGCCATGTTCATCCAGCTCTTTCTGCCACAACGCTGCATCAATAGAGGTGACTTGGTCAAAATCCGCTTGGGTGAAGTTGTCCAGCCCTGTCCAGTCAATGTCGCCATAAGATGGCATCCAGCCGAGCGCGGTTTGGCGTGCTGGTGCATTGCCCGTGCAGCGATTGACAATCCACTGCAAGATTCGCATGTTTTCTCCAAACCCTGGCCAGATGAAGTTGCCATTTGCATCGGTGCGAAACCAATTGACGCAGAAAATGGCGGGCTTTTCATCGACGATATGGCCCATTTGCAACCAATGGTTGAAATAGTCGCCCATGTGGTAGCCGCAGAATGGCAGCATGGCAAAGGGGTCACGGCGCGTTTCGCCTTGCTTGCCCATTGCCGCTGCGGTGGTTTCCGACCCCATGGTGGCCGCCATATAGACGCCGTAATTCCAGTTGAATGCTTCCACGACCAATGGAACCGCATGCGACCGGCGTCCGCCGAAGATGAAGGCGGAGATGGGCACCCCAGCAGGGTTTTCCCAGTCTTCATCGATCGAAGGGCACTGTGATGCGGGTGCAGTAAACCGTGCGTTGGGGTGAGCGGCTTTGCGGCCTGTTTCTCGTGCGATTTCCGGGGTCCAGTCTTTGCCTTGCCAGTCGATGAGGTGTGCAGGAGCTTCCTTGCTCATGCCCTCCCACCAGACGTCTCCATCATCTGTCAGTGCCACATTGGTGAATACGCAGTTTTCCTTCAGCGTGGCCATGGCATTGGGGTTGGTTTTTTCTGAGGTACCGGGAGCGACGCCGAAGTAACCCGCTTCGGGGTTGATGGCATACAGCCGTCCATCCTGGCCTGGTTTGATCCAGGCGATGTCATCACCAATGGTGGTGACCTTCCAGCCGTTGAATGCCTTGGGGGGGATCAGCATCGCAAAGTTGGTTTTGCCGCATGCAGAGGGAAAAGCTGCTGCCACGTAGGTTTTGCGCCCATCAGGGGATTCGACGCCCAGGATCAACATATGCTCGGCCAGCCAGCCCTGATCGCGGCCCATGGTTGAGGCGATGCGCAATGCAAAACACTTCTTGCCCAAGAGGGCGTTGCCGCCATAGCCTGAGCCGTAAGACCAGATCTCGCGGGTTTCGGGAAAATGGACGATGTATTTGGTTTCTTTGTTGCATGGCCAAGCGACATCCTTCTCGCCTTGCGCAAGCGGGGCACCTACGGTGTGCATGCAGGGTACGTAGTCGCCATCTTCACCCAGTACATCGTATACCGCCTTGCCCATGCGGGTCATGGTGCGCATGCTGACCACGACATAGGGGCTGTCGGTGATTTCCAACCCGATGTGTGCGATGGGGCTGCCCAGCGGGCCCATTGAAAATGGAACGATGTACATGGTGCGCCCGCGCATGCACCCTTTGAACAGACCGTTCAGCGTGTCCCGCATTTCAACGGGTGCAACCCAGTTGTTATTGGGGCCGGCATCGATTTTTTCTTGGGAGCAGATGAAGGTGCGGTCTTCGACCCGGGCGACATCGGATGGGTCGGATCTAGCGAGGAAGCTGTTAGGGCGGAGGGAGGGATTGAGCTTGAGGAGGGTGCCGGACTGAACCATTTGTGTGCAGAGGGTGTCGTATTCTTCCTGCGATCCGTCACACCAGTATATTTTCTCCGGCTCACACAGCTCCGCCATTTGCAGAACCCATTCAAGCAAGCGCTTGTTTTTGACGTATGCGGGCGGGTTAAGCTGGCCCGCACCGACCATAGTCGATGACAACATAGATTGATCTCCTGACAAAACAAAAAAAGAAACGCCGCAGATCAAATGTGCGCCTGGATTGCGCATCAGGTTGACCGGCTGGGCGGTTTCCTTGGCGGACTCGCTCCGCCTGGGCGCTTACCACAACCGCTGTCTCAATGGCCTGTTGTGTGCCGCAGCTTGGTTGCTTGATTGGAAGCTTGTTATATATGCCGGCATCGCCTACATTCAGTCCTGCTAGGTCGAGTCACCAACGGCATGTGTATTTTGTATAGCATTTTAGCTGAAGACTGGGCGCACGTCGCCACATGTGTCATATAAGTGAATTAAAGTGATGAGTTATCTGTCTATTTTCGATTGGCTGGCCTTGGCGTTTTTCCTGGCCTCTTGGTTTGGTTATGGGTATTTTGCGGACCGGGAGACTGAGAGTGGCCGAAGCCTGACGCACTATGTTCACTCCCACCGTATGCAGTGGATGCAGCAACTGATGTTGCGCGACAACCGGGTCACCGATTCGGCGCTGGTGGGTAATTTGATCAATAGTGTGTCTTTTTTCGCCACCACGTCCATGTACATCATTGCGGGTATTCTGGCCTTGATGGGGACTTCTGATCAGGTCATGTCTTTTGTCGCGGAGCTGCCTTTGTCACCGGGGGGTATCAGTAAAGCGGGGTGGGATATCAAGCTGATCTTGATGCTGGTGATCTTTATCTACGCCTATTTCAAGTTCACCTGGTCCCTGCGCCAATTCAATCTGTTGTCGATATTGATCGGCTGTGCGCCGTTGCCGGATCAGCTCGATGAACACGAGTCGTTTGCCCGCAAGGCGGCCATCATCAATACCCAGGCTGGGGAGGAGTTCAACCGGGGTATCCGGGCCTATTATTTTGGCTTGGCTGCGGTGGCATGGTTTGTCCGGCCTTCGGTGTTTGTGGCGTCGATTGCATTGATTGTCTATGTGCTGTACCGGCGGGATTTCAAGTCGAAGACGTTGGCTGCCATGCGGGGGGATGAAGGAAAGGCTTGAAATGAAAACAGGCCCTTTGTACAGGGCCTGTCTCTGATGGGGTAACAGTCGATCAGTTTTGCATCGGCTGGATATTGCTAGCCTGCTTGCCTTTCGGACCTGTCACAACATCAAACGAGACCCGCTGACCCTCTTTCAAGGTTTTGAAGCCCTGAATTTGGATGGCAGAGAAGTGTGCGAAAACATCTTCGCCACCTTCTGTGGGGGTGATGAATCCAAAACCTTTTGCGTCGTTAAACCATTTTACGGTGCCAGTTGCCATTTTCCCTCACCTACTTGTGTTGCATCCAACTTGTTGTGTGATTTGTTTGTGAACCGGAACGCCTATTTGTAATGGTGTTACTCGTAGAGTTCAGATTCTAGAACGGCATTTAAGAGCAAACCCTTGTACGAGTCAAGAGACTTGTGATGACGCATGAATAGATTACTGTAAGCGTTTGAAGCAATATGCATTTCCATGTATAAGGCAGCCCTGATATATGCGCTATTCCAGACGATATTTCGCCTTGACAACACTGGCTAATCGACGACCTTGCTGAAGCTCATCCTTACTGATCTGTGACTCCAACGTTGATAGTTGCGAACGTGCGGCCAGGTTTCCACCTTGGGCTGCAATGCTCAGCCAGACATAGGCTTTGACATTGCTTTGCGCCAATCCTCCCCGGCCATGCAAGTTGAGCAGCCCCAGGTTGTACTGACCCATGGCATTGCCTTGCTCGGCTGCTTTGCGGTGCCAGGATGCTGCTTGCTCATCATTGCGCTCGACCCCTTTGCCCGTCATGTACAGGTAGCCAAGTGTTGCCTGGGCTTCCGCATGGCCTTGTTCGGCAGCCTTGCGATACCAGGCGGCGGCGGTTTCCAGGTTGGTTTCAACGCCCTTGCCGTTCCGATAGGCATTGGCCAATTCCAGCTGGGCAGCGGCATCGCCATGGTCGGCGCTTTGTTTCAGCTCGGCCAGCGGATCAGTGCTGGGAGTGGCGCGCTCAATGGCTGGCTCCTCTTGCGGCTGGTTGGGTGCTGAGGCTTCAGTTGGCGGGGCTGGCGGGGTATCTTGTGCTGCCACGGGTGGGGTGGGTTGAGC
The DNA here is from genome assembly GCF_014202905.1 of Chitinivorax tropicus. Classification (NCBI taxonomy): domain Bacteria; kingdom Pseudomonadati; phylum Pseudomonadota; class Betaproteobacteria; genus Chitinivorax; species Chitinivorax tropicus. The sequence goes on from NZ_JACHHY010000005.1 coordinate 89,630, forward strand.
CGCAGGTGGCGCAGGCTGGGCTGCAGGGGGAGGGGTGAACTCCGCTGTGAGCTCCTGGGGCGTCCATAGCGCCCACAGGCCCGCCACGAAAGCGACCAGTACCCCAGCACCGATGGCGACGTAGGTAGTCAGTCGCTGGCGTTTCTCCGCCTTCTGCCGGGCCGCATCCAGCGCGCCGCTTAGATGGCTGTCTTTGCGATTGGGCGGAAAGGGGTCTGGGGTGTTGCTGGCAATGACATCGGAACGTGGAACATAGGCGCTGGCAGGTGTCGGCGCTAGCGAAGACACCGAGCCAAGGGAGGGCACTGTGTCTACCAGGGCGGGCTGAGGATCAAGCTCAAAGCGGCGTAATTCAGCCAGCAACGCATCGAAGCCGCGATAGCCGCCTTTCCAGAAGGTCTTCTGCATGCGTTTCAGGATCTTGGGCAGTTTTTCCTGATGATACGCGTTGAAATAATCGATTCTGCGTAGTGAGATCTGTGAAAACCAGTACCCCAGGCTATGCATGTCTACATGCCAGTCCAGGCGGTTGGCGAGTATGCTGGACAGCAGCGTGGTGTCGTATTTGCCTTTGCTGATCTCAGAAAGCTCAAACCACCCCAGCTTCCCTGTCTCGTTCACGATACGCATATAGCTTTGCCAGTCGGCCTGGATGGCTTCCCTGGCGGCGGGCGACAGGTAGCCCGCGTTTTTGTGATCGGGATCGATGAAGAGGGGTTTTTCCAGTGGGTGTTGATGGCTATGGGCATTGCTGAAATCGATCAGCCGGATCGAGGTGAAATCGATATGCCGGCTTGAATCGAGATTGATGCAGATCGCATCGGGCCGCAGGCTGCCATGCACAACACCTTTCCGGTGCAGGCTTTCCGCGATCTCGCAGACGGCGATCATCAGCCGGATCAGGTCGCTGGAGCGCTGGAAGGGATGATCGAGGCTGGAGGTCGGGGTGGTCAGCCACTGTGACAGCGTGTAGCCAGGCGCCTCGACCACCAGAATCCGACGTTCGACATCGACCCCGATGAATTTGGCAACATAGGGATGCTGGTGATTGAATTCCTGTAAAATACGGGCTTCCTGACATAGCCAGTAAGCGGCGCCGGGGTGGGCTGGTGACAATATCTTGCACCAGCGCTCGGTGTGTTTCGAGCTGAGAAATTTTTCGATCTGGATGATCGGAGTCGGGATGACGGGTTGTTCGCCGAGGTTGGACATATGGGTGCGCAACTTTGTCGATATTGATCGGTCTTTTGCGAAGCCGTAATTGCATTGGCATGCTTGTGTGTGGGCGGATTATGCCATATTCGTGCACACATGCCTGTTTGCGGCCTGTACTGTTTTGAATTCACCGTCAAGCCAGCTGCGAAAAACGCGCCGCCCTTGATGGTTGTAGTATGAGGATGACACATGATCAAGCGAATTGCGATGGTGTTGATGGGCTGCTTGCTGCTGGGGCCGGGCTTGGTGAGTGCTGAAGATGGGCCACCACCATTGCCTGGTGATGTACCCGGAACGGCAATCGCCCAGCCGGCACCGAAGCCACAGGCCAAACCGAGCAAGGTTGAGCAACGTAAGCAGTTGAAAGGCAAGGCTGTCAAAGGCAAGCGCCAGGTTGCCCAGGCGAGCAAGAGAAAGGCCGGACAGGCCAAAGTGGGCAAGTCGGTCAAACGGCCTGCTGTTGCTAAAAAAGCTGGGAAAAAGCGTCGATAACCGGCACAATGCGATGCAAAGATTGAAGACGGGGCTGCTGCGGCAGCCCCGTTTCCATTTGTGGGCTGCATTTCTAACAAGCGCTTGAGTCGAGCGCCAGCAAAAAAACTGCCAGTACGTGGGCGGACGACCCGATTCGGATCAAGTACCCTGACATGCCATATGCTGTGGTTGAGACTGGGGCTGCGGTGCGTTGGAAATGTCATCAAGCTGTTTTGTCCCTGGTATATAGTGTGTTGAAACTACCCGATGGAGTGAGACCGATGTTGTATCCCGAACTGTTTGTTTCGCTGGAAAAAGCACGTTGGAATATGCAGGAAGACATCCCTTGGCATCAATTCGATGGCTCTCTGTTGACCGACGAGCAGGCACATACGGTCAAGATGAATGCCATCACTGAATGGGCCGCGCTGCCCGCAACTGAGATGTTCTTGCGTGACAATCGTGATGATTCCGATTTTTCCGCCTTCATGTCGATCTGGTTCTACGAGGAGCAGAAACACGCGCTGGTGTTGATGGAGTATTTGCGCCGATTCCGCCCTGAGCTTTGTCCAACGGAGGCAGAGCTGCATGCAGTGCGCTTCGATTTCGATCCGGCCCCCAAGCTGGAAACCTTGATGCTGCATTTCTGTGGCGAAGTACGGCTGACGCAATGGTACCGCCGAGCGGCGGAATGGCACACCGAGCCGGTGATCAAATTCATCTATGACACCATCTCACGCGATGAAGCACGCCATGGTGGGGCGTATCTGAAGTATATGCGTCGTGCCATCGAGCGGTGTGGGTTGGAGGCCCAGCGTGCGTTTGCCAAGATCGGCGTGCTGATGGCGTCAAGTAATCGTGCCGGCAAGCCACTGCATCCGACCAATCTGCACGTCAATCAGTCGTTGTTCCCCAACGACACGGTTCAAAGCCGCCTGCCTGACCCGGATTGGCTGGAGCGCTGGCTGGATAAGCAGATCCAGTTTGGCAAGGAGTGGGAGGAGCGGGTGGTCGGTGGCATTTTGCGCAATCTGTCGAGCCTGTTCGACGTGGAATTCAAGTCCGTGGCAGATCTGAATCGCTTCCGGAAAGGCTTGTCTCCGGTTGCGTCATGATGAGTGCGGAGTGATTTCGGGCTGGGGCGGTTGAGGCCTTGCGTTGTGCGCAAACCAGTGTGCGGCCCGATACCTGGCACGGTGGCAATCAAAGGCGCTGAATCCAGTGCCATCACGTCGAGGAGCGATATATGAATAACCCAGTCGGTTGGTTTGAAATCTATGTTCAAGACATGGCCCGTGCCAGAGCGTTTTACAGTGCGGTATTCGATGTTGAATTGTCGAAGCTGGACACGCCCGAGTTCGATATGTATGCGTTCCCGATGGAACAGGAGAAGTATGGTGCAACAGGGGCGCTGGTCCACGTATCAGGTGTTCCCTCGGGCGGCAATAGTGTACTGGTGTATTTCCACTGCGAGGATTGCAGTGTCGAGGCAGCCAAGGCAGAGGCAGCGGGTGGGCGGGTCGAGCGCCCGAAAATGTCGATCGGGCAGTATGGCTTCGTGGCAATGGTGATCGACACAGAAGGCAATATGATCGGTCTGCACTCCATGCAATGATCGCTTATCGGTCTGTGCGGGCCCATTGACTGATGGCGGCGATGTCGGCAGGCGTCGTGCGACAGCAGCCGCCAATCCAGTTTGCCCCTGCCTGCTGCCAGCCGTGGGCTGCTTCTCCAAAGGCTTGTGGGTCGGTCGAGCCTGCCCAGGTCTTGTGGACAGCGTCATAGCGTTCGCCTGAGTTGGGGTAGGCCAATAGTGGTTTCGCAGTGGCTTGGCGTGCTTGGGCCAAGAGGGTCGGCACCCAGGCTGGAGGCAGGCAATTCACGCCCAGAGCCAGCAGCTGTGGGTTTTTAGACAGCACGTCCATACACTCATCCAGGCGGTTGCCTTCGGCAATGTGTACCTCGTCTCGGCATGAAAAACTTAACCATGCCCATGCCTGAGGAAAGGCTTCATTCAGCAGGTGGCTCAACACGCGGGCTTCTTGCAGGCTGGGAATGGTCTCGAAGGCCAGCAGGTCGGCGCCTGCCGCCAGCAAGGTGGCGATCCGGTCATGATGAAAATCCCATAGCGCTTGATCACTCAATCCATACTGGCCACGGTATTCGTCACCATTGGCCAGATAAGCCCCATAGGGCCCGACAGAAGCAGCAACCAGTGGCAGTGGCTCGTGGGGTTTGAGCGCCATGAATCGGGCGCGGGCAGATCGGGCCAACTGCACGGATCTGGCCAGCACTGCTGACGCTTGCCCCCGATCCAATCCTCGCGCCGCCAGCCCCGCAAAGGTGGCTTGATAACTGGCGGTGGTGACAATGTTGGCGCCCGCCAGCAGATAATCCAAGTGAACTTGCTCGATCAGTGCCGGGTTGTCGATCAGCATCCGTGCAGACCACAGGCGGTCTTGCAGCTTGGCACCGCGCCGCTCCAGCTCGGTGGCCAGTGCGCCATCCAGCACGATCAGCGCTTGCTGATGCTGTATCGCGGCGAGGTGGTCAGGTGTAGACATGTGAACGCTTTGAGTATGCCTGGATGCACTATTGTAAATGGAGTGTTGTCGTTGTACTCGGTCTGCTGCCGGGAACGTTGACAGGCAAACAGCGTCAAAGTGGCAAACAATCTGTGATGAAGATGTGGAAACCAAAGCGGATTGGGGTGGAAGGCGCGGCTGTATTCCAGTGAATATAACAAACGGGAGAATGATGATGTCTGTGCTGGATGATATGCGACGGAATCCAGAAGCAACGATTTTGGGTGAGGATTTCTTTGTGGATGTGCGTGGTTATAAGACCAAGGCGGATGCTACCAAGCACTGTGAGATAGGGGGGGCGGTTACGTTGGTGCTGGAGGGCAAGCAGGGCGGTGTCAATCGGATCTCTTTGAAGGCGGGCGGGACGGATTATTACTTTCCGTGGGTGAATCGGGGGATCGGTGAATGTGTTGTGCCGGCAAATGCGCCCAACGGCACAATTGTTGTGACAGGAGGGATGAATGGCTGTGCCTTCCATGTGACCCAGAGTGGCAACAATCTCATCTTCTACCACGATGCGGATAGTTGTAAGTTAGGCGTGCTGAAAGCGCCGGTGGGCGATCAACTGTGCCGGGTCGAGCCGGATCTGTACATGAAGATCCCTTATGGCGAGACTTTGGTGATGGAGGCAAAAGATGGGAGCGCCTATCTGTACCAGATGATGTGTGTCAAGCATGCTGACAGATGGAAGCTGTTTTACAGTGGAATCATCATCGGGCCGGGCATCAGCATGCCAGTCAAACGGTCTTTCACCCCAGGGGTGAGTAAATTTCTGCTGAGTTTCGATGTGGCCTAGTCTCTAGGTTTGGTGCTGTTGGCCCGACGATGGCGCCCCGGCTGGCTTCCAGCGCACTCAAGGGGTGCCAATCATCGGCTCAGGGAGGCAAGGGTGATCAACAGCACCTGCTCTGCCTGGGCAGGCAAGCGGGCCAGCTTGCATCATACGATGTAGCCCGCCAGCTTGCTCTCCACCAGCCGGGGGTTTTCACCGTTGGCAATGGCGATCAACCCATCGATCATCATTTCCTTGAGCGCCACCTGGTTTTCAATATGTGCCTTGAGCTTGTTGGCAATGGGCAGAAACAGCAGGTTGGCACTGCCCACTCCATAGATGGTGGCGACAAAGGCCACGGCAATCCCCGCGCCCAGCTTGGATGGATCGGAGAGGTTTTCCATGACGTGGATCAGCCCCATGACCGCACCAAGGATGCCGATGGTCGGCGCGTAGCCACCCGCCGCCTCCCACACCTTGGCGCTACGGCGGGTGTGTTCTTCGTAGGTGTTGATATCCAGCTCCAACGCATGGCGCAATGCTTCAGGCTCCGCACCATCCACCAGCATCTGCAGCCCCTTTTGGATGAATGGGTCTTTTTGTCCGCTGATCTGGGCCTCCAGCGCCAGCAGACCGCCTTTGCGACTGGCCTGGCTCCAGTCAATGATGAGTTTGAGCTGATGATGCGGGTGGTAGGGCGGGGGGACGAATATCCATTTCGCGAGCCGCAGCCCAGTCATGAAAGTGCTGGGTGAGCTTTGCAACATGACCGCACCCACCGTGCCGCCGATCACGATCAGAAAAGCGGTGATCTGCAACAGCGAGCTGATATGCCCGCCCTCCAGAACCTGGCCGCCGACGATGGCCGCCACGGCGATGATGATGCCAAACAGGCTGATCTTGTCGAAGTTTTGCATGAGGCGATTGCAATATTTGTCTGGATTGAGGGTGAGTCAAGTAGCACTTGACCGATCGTTGGTTGAAAGATGATGCCGCTTATTCACCATGCTTGGCTTTGCGCTTGCGCCCGGGGTTGGCAGGCACCCAATCTCCCAGTTGCGCCCGTAGGCGCGCAATGGCTTGGCTGTGCAGCTGGCAGACCCGTGATTCGGTGACACTCAGCACCTCACCGATTTCCTTCAAATTCAATTCTTGTTCGTAATACAGCGCCATGACCATCTTTTCCCGCTCCGGCAGGGCCTCAATGCCCAGCTTCAGGTGTTTGCGGAAATCGGCGTCGTCCAGCGTGTGGAACGGGTTGGCTTGTGCATCCGCAGCAAATCGATCCAGCTGCTCATGTTCGCCATCTTCATCGTAATCATCGTAATAGATCAGTTGATACCCGCGTGCATCGTCAAGCATCTGCTGGTAATCCGCCAGGGACAGATTCATCTCCTTGGCGATCTCCTGCTCGGTGGCGGGGCGTCCAAGCCGCTGCTCAAGTTTTTGTATGGTGGCCTCGATCAGCCGTAGGTTGCGCCGTGTGTTGCGGGGCATCCAATCTGCTTCGCGCAGGAAATCCAGCATGGCGCCCCGGATGCGTTGCGACGCATAGGTCTCGAACTGCGCTCCCTGTGTGGGATCGAAATGGTGGGCGGCTTCCATCAGCCCGATCAGGCCGGTTTGAATCAGGTCATCCACTTCGACACTGGCGGGTACTTTGGTCATGAAGTGGTAGGCAATGCGCTTGACCAAAGGCGCGAACTGATGAATCCGGTCTTCCGGAGTGACGCCGATATCCGGCTTGTACATACAACCCTCTTCAAAACCTGGTGGTGAAGTGCCTGCTGAGCCATGCCAGCGGTACTTGCCGTTGTTCTGTTACCTCAGCATAGGCCAATTGTGGACGCTTTGTCCGGTCTCGCCGCCTGCCTGGTGCCCAGGTCATCAGGAGTGCTCGGCAAAGGCACGGCTACTTTGAATCAACCGATGCAGCAGCCCCGCCGGCGCGAACCGGTCATCAGACGGCTGTGGCCAGCGCTGGATGATATCTGCAAGCTGGGTGAAGGCCATACTGGCTTCCGCATCGGCAAAAGCCGTGACAACGGGCTGGCACAGCCGATTTGCCCGGGCCAGTTTTTCATCCTCTGGCACATAGCCGATCAATTTCATCTGGACATCGATGAAGCGTTGCGCCACTTCCTGTAGTCGTTCAAACACCGCTGACGCCTCGGCAAAGCTGTCCACCCGATTGACCAGTACGCGAAACGCCCGTTGTCCGTAGTCTTTGTTCAACCGTTTCATCATCGCATAACCATCGGTCAGTGATTCCGCCCGATTGCACACCACGACGACATTTTCCGCTGCCACTAGATTCAGGCTGGGTATGCGGTCCCCCACGATGGCCAACGCATCGATCAAGATGATGTCGATGGCCGAGGTCAGCTGATTGAATTCAAATGCCAGCCGGTCCTCTTCCTCTGCACTCAGCAGGGCCAGATGCCGCTGTGCAGCAGACATCTGCATGATACCGACCCCGGCGGTGGTTTCGTTCCACAAAGCCGCCATCGGCAGGCGCTTGGCCAGCGCCTGGCCCCAATCCATGATATGCGGCATGGCCAGTCGTTTGGCAATATTGGCCTGGCTGTCGTGCTCATCCAAAATCAACACCCGCTGCCCGGCCAGGGCCAGCGCCAAGGCCAGGTTGGCGACGATGCTGGTGCTGCCGGTCTGGCCTCGACCACCATTGAAGCAGATGCTGCGCGGCGTGGGGCGCGCAACCAGCCGCCGTAAGCCGGCTGCCTGGTCTTGCCAATCAGCCATGTATGCCACCTACGTCCAGCGGGCTGCTGACGGCGCTGGCCCGTGCGGCAGCCTGCAACGGGTATTCGTCAGGCCGCAGCACGTAGGCTGACGGGTCTTGCATCATACGCAATGCGCGATCGAGCAGATACAACGGGTTGGCCAAATGCAGATCTTCCGGTACGCGCTGGCCATTGGTGACGTAATGCAGGGTCAGCCGATGGCGGATGATGACATCCAGGCTGTCGCCCAGCAGCGCAGCTTCATCGATCTTGGTCAGGATGCAGCCTGACAGGCCATCCGCCTGATAACAGCGGACGACATCATCCAGGGTGCTGCCCTGAGCCGTGGCCGAGAGCAGCAGAATCCGCCGTACCGTGGTGCCAGGGCTGGTCAGCATGGCGATCTGCTCAGTCAGCCGCTTGTCACGTTGGCTCATGCCGACTGTATCGATCAACACCATGAAACGATTGCCCAGGTCCGACAGCGTCAGCTGCAGATCGGACTCGTCCTTGACTGAATACACTGGCACGCCCAGGATCTTGCCATAGATCCGGAGCTGGTCGTGGGCGCCGATCCGGTAGCTGTCGGTGGTGATCAGGGCCACCTTGCTGGCGCCGTGTTTCAGCGTGCAGCGCGCTGCCAGCTTGGCCACGGTCGTGGTCTTGCCGACACCGGTCGGCCCGACCAACGCATAGATGCCACCGGATTCGATCAGGTCATCCCCCGCTGCGATCACCGGTAGATTGCGTTGCAATGCGGCCCGCACCCAGCGCAAACCCGTGTCGGCATCGTAATTGGCTGGGATATGCTCCAGCAGCTGGCGGCACAAAGCGGGGCTGAAGCCAAATGACAGCATGCGGCGGAAGACCTCCAGCTTGGCTGGCGCGTGCTTTTGCATGTCGCTCCAGGCAAAGCCTGCCAATTGGCCCTCCATCAGTGTGCGCAATGCCTTGAGCTCTGACATGATGGACTGCATCTGCTCCACGCTGTCATCGGCCTTGGCGGCTTTGCCGGCACCATTGGGCTTGGGCGCGTCCTGCTCCACTACATAGCGCTGCGCGGGTTTCACATTCAGCGTCGGCTCGGTCTTGCTTTCCTTGGCCGGCACGGGCGGCTCGACAGCCAGCTTGGGCGGTGTAAACGGCATGGGCGCCGCAGGTGGCTTGCTGGCAGGCTCCTGTGGCACGGTAGTACGAGCTGGTGCTGGCGGCGGGCTGGAGATGGCCGTGACGAAGGCATCGGCATCGCCTGGGTCGTCGTCCGGCAAGGCATAGGTATTCTGCAGCTGCCGCCCACGAGGGGTGTCAGCAGGCGGCGCGGATACAACCGGCTTCGGGCGATTGTTGAGGGTGCCCGAGGGAGCGGTGGTCAAGGTGGCGACATCCGTATCGGATACCGCCATGATCTCCACGCCACCGCCAGCGATCTGGCGGTTGGCAAGGATCAACGCATCAGGGCCCAAAGCGTCGCGAACTTGGCGAAGCGCATCACGCGTATTGGTGCCGTAAAACTTTTTGACGATCATGGCATGCCTGGGCACGTGTTTCGCGATCTCATCGATTTCCGAATGATTCGGGAATCGACACGGTAGTTTGTTGAACCTTTCCAGCGCCTGGCGGTCTGTAAGGGCTCAGCAAACGGATATGCGACTGGTTTGGCGCGGTAACGGGTTGATCGGGCAAGAGACAGCCAAGCATTCACCAGACTGTGAATGGGCGAGGGCAGTGGCATGAATGACGCGCAAGCCGACCAGCAGCGATACACGCATTCACGGGCGGCCCATATGGCCCCGCCAGGGTGGATACAGTGATGGCTGCTGATGACAACTTGGCTACGACACGGCCTTTGCGGCACCTCGTCCTGATCATGCACGATCAAACCGGGCTATTGGTTCCTCCCACCGATTACCGCGACGACTCTGATGTTCTTAGTATCGGGTATCTCGCTATGCGAAACAACCTTTAACTGTGGCACGCTCCGCTTCAAAAAGCGCGACAGGAGCGGTCTCAACGGTGGTGGGGTCATCAGTACCGAAACCAGCCCCTGTTCCTCCCGTTGATTGGCAACCTGCGCAGCTTGTTGCAACAATGCCTCTGCTAGACCGGGCTCCAGCCCGCCTGCCGCAGCCCCTTTCGCTTGAACGGCTTGCAGCAGGATATTCTCCAGTTGTGGGTCGAGCGCGATCAGCTCCAGCTCTCGCGCATCGCCATATATCTGGTGGATGATAGCACGACCCAGCGCGACACGAACGACGGCGGTCAATTCGTCGATATCCTGGGTTTGCATGAAATGGTCGCCCAGCGTCTCCAGAATGGTACGCATGTCCCTGATATGCATCCCATCATCCAGCAAGGCTTGCAGCACTTTCTGCAGCGTGCCGACCGGGATGACTTTGGGCACCAGTTCCTCCACCAGCTTGGGCGACTCTTTGCCGACGTGATCCAACAAGGCTTGTACTTCTTCGCGTCCGAGCAGCTCAGCCGCGTGCTGGTTCAAAATGTTGGAGAGATGGGTGGCCACGACCGTACTGGCATCCACCACGGTATAGCCGAGGTTCTGGGCCTGTTCGCGGCTGCCGCCATCGATCCAGACGGCGGGCAGGCCAAACGCAGGGTCTTTGGTCGGGGTGCCGGCAATCTCGCCCAGCACCCGGCCAGGATTGATGGCCAGAAACATGCCGGCATAGGCGTCGCCGCTGCCGACATCGACACCTTTCAAGGTGATCCGATAGGTGTTGGGTTTCAGCTCCAGATTGTCTCGAATGTGGACAGCCGGGACGAGGAAGCCCATCTCCTGTGCGATTTTTTTCCGGATGCCACGGATGCGGCGTAGCAATTCGCCATCCTGATTGCGATCCACCAATGGGATCAAGCGATAGCCGACCTCCAGCCCGATCAGGTCAACGGGGGCGACATCGGCCCATCCAACCTCCTGCAGCTCTGGTACGGCAGGCGCCGGTGGGGCTTCCTCCACTGGTGGCGCTTCACGCGCCTGCTTCTCGCGCTGGTCCATCCAGTAAGCCAGGCCTGCGGTGGCGGAGGCGATCAGTAGGAAGGGCAGATGTGGCATGCCTGGGATGATGCCCAGCAAGGCCAGTACCGCTGCAGTGATGTAGAGCACCTGAATGCGTTGGAACAGCTGACCGATCAGCTGCTGCGACAGGTCTTCATCAGTACCGACCCGGCTGACGACGATACCGGCGGCGGTTGAGATGATCAAGGCAGGAATCTGAGCCACCAGACCGTCACCGATGGTCAACAGTGTGTAATTCTTGGACGCGGTCGCGAAATCGAGATTGTGCTGCAATATGCCGACCAACAAGCCGCCGATCACATTGATCACCATGATCAGAATGCCGGCCACTGCGTCGCCACGGACGAATTTACTGGCACCATCCATGGAGCCGAAAAACTCGGCTTCCTGCGAGATTTGGGTGCGGCGTTTGCGTGCGTCGTCCTCACCGATCAAGCCGGCGTTCAGATCGGCATCGATGGCCATTTGCTTGCCGGGCATGGCGTCCAGCGTGAAACGTGCGGACACTTCGGCAATCCGGCCTGCACCCTTGGTGATGACCACGAAATTGATGATGGTGAGGATCACGAACACGACGATCCCGATGAAGAAATCACCACCGATCAGGAAGTGAGCGAATGCCTCGATCACCTTGCCTGCGGCCTCTCCGCCTGTATGGCCCTGGGCCAGAATGACGCGCGTCGATGCCACATTCAAAGACAGGCGTAGCAAGGTGGTGACCAGCAACACCGTCGGGAATGCGGAAAACTGCAAGGGTTGCGTGGTGTAAAGGCTGACCAGCAACACGATGATCGACAACGAGATATTGAATGTGAACAGCAGATCCAGCAGAAAGGTCGGCAATGGCAGGATCAGCATTGCCAGAATGAGCAGGATCAGCACCGGCCCGGCAAGGCGGTTGAGGTTCATTCCGCCCAGCGGCGGAAGGGTGGACTGTGGCGCTTCCATCACGATCCCGACCTGTAAATGGCCTTAGTATAACGTGGATCATGACAATTTCACGCAGGGCACGCATTCGCTTCCGCTTGACCGGAAGCGTTTGGTGTTTGCCATGTCGGCGGTTACAATGGGTCGTCCTTCACCCATTACAGCGCGATCTTGCGGTTGTTTGGGACAATTGCCCGGCGGAATATGTACCTGTTCTGCTTGCGATGACGATGCTTTCCTCGCCATGCCGAATGGGCGTGCGCGGCAGAACCTGGCAAGGTGAAGGCGTGCAGCGTCAGTCTTGACGTAAACTGGAAATCATCCAGCCAAGTTCATTAACTCGAAAACAGGGCTCAGCCTCGACTGTGATATGTGCCGAGGGGATCAACCTGTCTGCAATTCAAGGCAAACCTGCTGGTCGCTCGATGGATCAGGGTTTGGGAGGCGGTGTGAATATTCTTCTCAGTAACGACGATGGCTATTTTGCGCCAGGGCTGGCCGCGCTGGCGCGAGCGCTGTCACAGGTAGGGCAGGTCACGGTCGTCGCACCTGAACGGGATCGTAGCGGCGCAAGCAATTCACTGACACTCGATCGTCCCTTGATTTTACGGCGGGCAGCAAGCGGATTCCATTTTGTCAATGGGACGCCGACTGACTGCGTGCACTTGGCCGTGACCGGAATGTTCGACACCCGGCCAGATCTGGTGGTGTCAGGCATCAATCATGGCGCCAATATGGGCGATGATACGATTTATTCAGGTACGGTGGCGGCTGCCATGGAGGGCTTTCAGCTTGGCATTCCGGCAATCGCCGTATCGTTGGCCAGCAAAGCTGGCGCGCATTTCGACACCGCGGCGGAAGTCGCATTGCAATTGGTCAAGCGGCACCTTGCCCAGCCATTTGCTCAACCCATGTTGTTGAATGTCAATGTGCCGGATGTACCGCTCGATCAGCTGGGTGGTATGGAAATCACGCGACTGGGGCGGCGGCATAAGGCCGAGCCGGTAGTCAAATCCACCAATCCACGTGGGGATACCGTGTACTGGGTGGGTGCCGCAGGCGCAGCTGCTGAAGCGGGGCCAGGTACGGACTTCCACGCCGTGGCCAATAAGCGGGTGTCGGTCACTCCTCTGCAGGTCGATCTGACTGCACCCGGTCAGATGCCACTGGTACAGGGGTGGTTGCAGGTATGAAAACCCCTGACCATCGCGGTATCGGCATGACCTCCCCCCGCACCCGCTTGCGGATGGTGGACAAGCTGCGACAGGAAGGCATCCGCGATGAGGCGGTATTGGGCGTGATGGCGGACATTCCACGCCATATCTTTGTGGATGAAGCGCTGGCACATCGCGCCTATGAAAATGTCGCCTTACCTTTAGGGTTTGGCCAGACCATTTCACAACCCTATATCGTCGGCAGGATGACTGAGCTGGTCCGCAGTGGGCAGGCGTTGGATAAAGTGCTGGAGATCGGCACTGGCTGCGCTTATCAAACCTGCATCCTGTCAAAACTGGCTCGCGAGGTGTACTCGATTGAACGAATATCGGGGCTGCTCGACAAAGCCAGGCAGCACTTGCGTGAATTACGCATCATGAATGTCCGGTTGAAGCATGGAGATGGCCACCTCGGTATTCCCGAGGCCGCACCATTCGATGCCATCATGATGACCGCAGCGGCAAGCCATGTGCCGCAGCCCCTGTTGGATCAATTGAAAATAGGGGGCAAATTGGTGCTACCACTCGGAACGCAAGACCAGTACTTGTATATGATCGAACGTACAACTGAGGGCTTTACCGAAACCAAGCTGGAAGCGGTGAAATTTGTACCTTTGTTGTCGGGTACTGCTTGACTTATATTCGCTTTCTGAACTATCGTATTCCCTACTAGACAATTGTTGTTCAACGAGATCAATTACTTCCGACGCTTTGTCGATCCCACTCGTGAAGGAGGCGCGCATCCGCGGTGTAGCCGTGGAGTATGGGCAGTCATCGTAACCACATCGGTTCTGTTGAGTGCTTGCGCGAGCCAGCCTGCGTCGCGAGCACCCGTTATTGACCGATCTGCCGATCGCCCAATCCCCACCGCCAAATCATCACCGCCACCTGCCGCGCCAAGACGAGCTGCCGCTGACCGAGAGCCGGACACGCGTCCCGAGACGTATACCGTCAAGAAAGGCGATACGTTGTACGCCATATCGCTTGAATATGGCTTCGATTATCGCGAATTGGCGCAATGGAACAGATTGGAAGACCCGAACCTGATCAAGGTGGATCAGGTTCTGCGTCTTCGTCCGCCCGCCGACCAGGCTGCTGGCGGAGTGGTAATCGTGACGCCGCTGCCAGCCAATGACATCACGCCTGAGCCTGTTCAGGCGGTGCCGGCGGGTAAAGTGGTCGATGACCCGAAGATGTATAAGCTGCCATACAGCCCAACGGCAGTGGCGCAGATGGAAAAGCTCCAGGCGGCAAAGCCTGTGCCGCCCAAGGAAACCGCCAAACCTGGCGATAAGCCTGATGGCAAGCCGGTGGAGCCGGATAGAGAGCCTGCCCGGAATGGCAGCAAGGACAACAAACCCGAGCCAAAGGATATCAAGCCCGAGGCAAAACCTGACAGCAGGCCCGCCACCAATGTGGATGCTGAAGGGGAAGTGGAAACCTGGCAGTGGCCAACCAGCGGCAAAGTCGTCAGCGGCTTTGCAGCGGGGGGCAAAGGGATCGACATTGCTGGTAGACGCGGTCAGCCTGTGCTGGCGGCGGCTGCAGGTAAGGTCGTGTATAGCGGAGTGGGTTTGCGTGGTTACGGTAAGCTGCTGATCATCAAACATAACAAAACGTATCTGACCGCGTATGCCCACAATCAGCAACTGCTTGTGAAAGAAGGGGAGGTTGTCAACAAGGGTGATCAAATTGCAGAGATGGGAGACAGTGACACTGATAAGGTGAAGCTGCATTTTGAGATCCGTCGGTTTGGAAAACCGGTGGACCCGATCAAATTCTTACCGGCTGACAAATCATGAGCGCAAAATTGACCATCGAAGAGGAAGATATCGTCGAAGAGGATGAACTGCTCGAAGCAGAGCTCGACGAGGAGGCGGACAACGAAGAGGCATCAGCGGAAGAACAAGAAAACAATGCCACTGAAGTAATCAATGATGTCACTCAGATCTATTTGAATGACATCGGACACAACGCCCTGCTGACGCAAGAGCAGGAGCGAATGTTGGCAAGACGTGTGGTGGCGGGGGATTTTGAGGCCCGTCAGAAAATGATTGAACACAACCTGCGGCTGGTTGTGAATATTGCCAAGCATTACATCAATCGTGGTATGGCTTTGCTTGATCTGATCGAGGAAGGCAATATCGGTCTGATGCATGCGCTGGAAAAGTTTGATCCTGAGCGTGGATTCCGATTCTCGACCTACGCGACTTGGTGGATACGGCAAAGCATTGAGCGGGCGATCATGAATCAGTCCCGTACCATTCGCTTGCCGGTGCATGTCATCAAGGAGCTGAACGTCTATTTGCGCGCTCAGCGGCACCTGGAAGCGCAGATGGGGCGCGAGCCCACTGTTGAGGATGTGGCCCACCTGCTGGGTAAGCCGGTTGATGATGTGCGCCGGGTGTTGAACCTGAATGAACGCATGGCATCCCTGGATGCGCCGTTGGATATCGATCCGATGCTGTCGATCGGTGAGTCGATTCCTGATGAGCAGCGAGATGGCCCAGAGGATATCTTTCACAGCGCAGAGGTGGAGCGCTATGTGCGTGAATGGCTTGGGCAGCTCAACGACAAACAACGCATGGTGATCGAGCGGCGGTATGGTTTGGGTGGGTATGACGTGTGTACTTTGGAAGATCTGGCAGAAAGCCTGGGCCTGACACGTGAGCGGGTTCGCCAGATCCAGATTGAAGCGCTGGAAGGCTTACGTCGTTTATTGCGGCGACGAGGTGTTACAAAAGAATATTTGCTGTGAGCAGCAAACAGAAAACGGCCCGGTGATCCCGGGCCGTATGTTTTTCAACGGAGCATGCTGCTGTATTGATTGCGGATGAAGGTTTCGACGTGAGCCGCAAGCTGGCGATGGGTTGCGGTGGTTGGATGCAGGGTGTCCCAGAACACATATTGACCTGGATCGGTGCAGGTGCTTCTGGGCTCGTGCTTTTCCAGATATACCGTTGAAGACAGGCTGCGGATATTCAGGCAGCTCTCGGTGGTATTGGTCATCCCGTATTGTGCTGGGTGCTGCAGCATGTCATCAAAGATCTGGCTGGCATCAAAGAGCGTCAGCTGCTTGGTGCCGCCGTACCGGGTCCGCATCTCGTCCACCAGGCTGGTAAGTTTGGTGTTGAATGACTGAACTTGTTGGGCAGCCTGTTCGCCCCCTGTTTTCAATTTGAAGACGGGTGCTTTCTGGAGTGCAGGCAGATTCAGCAGTACGACGTATTTGGCGCCACCATCCAGCAGCGAGATGAGTGCCCGGCGCATGGCTGAAATGGCTTGGTCAGGGGTGCGGCCATAATTGAGCAGATCATTGGCACCTATCCACATTGTGAACAGGGTGTGCTCTGGTTGATAGTCGGGCGCTTTCCGCATGTACTCCTTCCAGGATGTGATTTCTTGCTCCAATCCTGGCACAACCAGATACTTGTCTGTGCCCGCCCCACCAATTGCCCAGTTATACAACGGTAGATTCAGCGACCGGGCCAGATACTCGACCCAGACCAGACCATTGCTGAATCGACCGCCCAACCAGCTGTGACCAGGGAGTTTCCACTGGCTGGCGTTGTACATGTTCTGGGTATCGGACAGGCTGTCGCCAAAGGCGATGACTTTGTTGAAGCCAGGGCCTTGTGCCGCTGTGTCATTGGTCCAGATGGTGTAATTGAATGATATGGCGTGATCTGCCGCCAAGGCGGAGATGACCGGGCGTTGAATCCCCTTCCGGGCCAGGGTCTGCTCGCAAACCGATTTCAGCGTGTCCTGTGTGGTATCGCTGTAGAACATGTTCTCCCAGTGAAACGCACCGCTTTTCCACCAGCTGCCATGTACGCGGTACCAGTCGCCACTGACTGGGTCCTTGGCCCACTCATAGGTAGCTCTTGGGTGCAGTGGGCTGTCGCTGATCTGGTACCAGCAACGCAAGTAAGTGTAGGTGCTGCCCGTGTGAGGGGGAGCGGGGGAGGGCTCATTGGCGAAGTGGTATGGATTTGCCTGGATGCCGGCAACGGACGAGGCAGCGCTCAGCGGCGCTGCTTCATCACTTGCGAATGTCGGACTGATCAGGGGGGCCAGCAAGATGCCGATCATCAGATATTTCATATGGCTTCCTTCAATCATGATCGCTATGCGCGGGCATTAATTGGTCTATATGCATGCTTTGCCGCCAATGTGAATTGGCGCGGCTGACTCAGGCCGGATGCTTTGGCACGACAACGAGCTGGATGACACGTTTCCGACAAGGTGTGTAAACGAGTCTTTCAGGTAGACACCCATGATGTTCGATTGGTTTCATATGGGTGTATTGTTTGATGGGGTTGGTGTCGTGCAAGGCATTAATTTAATGTGAAATTATGGATTTTTTGATTTTTTAAAATATGGCATTAATGCAATATTCTTATATGCAGTAGGCGTATTTTTGATGGCATTACTGCCGGAGCGGCCTCGTGGATATGGATCTTCCGGCAGTCTCTGCCCCATCCTGCATGGAGGGTGGGGCTTGGGGCGGGTCAGCGGGGAGGGAACTGCCGAACTTTTGCGATCAGTTCGCGAGTCCGTTGTTGATCGGGTTCTGATAGGTATCTCAGATGCAGGTACAAGCGCCCGATATCGTGGATGGCATCGGCAAACTGCGGCAGTGTGGCGGCTGCGCGCTCGATCAGATGTGATGGCCCCTCATGTGGCGGGCTGTGGATGCCGAGTTTTGCCAGCCGTAGCCGGAACAGCTGCCATGCCCCTATAACCGGGCTTGGTCTTGGGGGGCGGCCTCTCAGCCACAGCCAGAGCAGCACTGGCAGCCCGGCCAATGCGCCACCGATCAGCCAGCTTCCCACCATGCGGGCGGACAACATGTCTTCAATGCCGAATTGGCGTAGCAGATTGGCCTGTCGCTGGGTGTCATACCCCACCACCCATTGATTCCAGCGATTGACCATGCTGTCGAGCCCATAGCGCAGCATGCGCAACACTTCGGGTTGTCCCCGCAGGGTGAAGGGTAGCAGGTCAGATTGTGGCAGTGCGGCGGCCAGGCTTTGTTCGATACGTTCCCGGGCTACCGATGCCGTGGGGTCTACCCGCACCCAGCCTTGGTCTTGCAACCAGACCTCGGCCCAGGCATGCGCGTCGCTCTGGCGGATGATGAAGTAGTTGCCGACCGGGTTGTATTCACCACCCTGATAGCCCGTGACAACCCTGGCGGGAATCTGCATGGCCCGCATCAAAAAGACGAATGCCCCAGCATAGTGTTCACAGAACCCACGGCGGCTGCCGAACAGGAAATCGTCCACACTGTCACGCCCCAGGATCGGAGGTTGCAGCGTGTAGAAGAATTGTTCCTGGTTGAAATGCCGGAGCACTGCCTGCACGGCGGCGGCAGGTTGTGGGTGTTGCTCGCGCAGCTTCTGTGCGAAGGCGATGCTCTGTGGGTTGAAGTTGGCTGGCAGCTGCAGGCCACGCTTGATTTCCGTGCTGGTGGCGGCAAGCCGGTAGCGTGTGGCGGATCGCACCGTATAGCGCTTCAGCTCAGCAACGAGACCTTTGTTCAGCATCTGATAGTCGGCATTCAGCCGGGCATCGTCTGGCAGCCGTGTCGGCAGGTCCATGGCGAACAGCCAGTCTCGACGATGGGGCTCCAGCGTGACGGTGTAGTTGTATTCCGCTCCTACCTGGGTTGCGGGGTGGGGTGGTGGGAGCTTGTTGCTCAGCCAGCCCTGGTGCCAGGTGCGGCCATCGAAATGCCAGAGCACAGGCCCTCGCCAATAGAGCTGGGACTGCATTGGTCGCCCTGAGTCGAAGGTGACACGAAACGCAATGTCGGCAGATTGAGACAGTTCAGCGATATTGCCCGGCGACATGGTGTCCGACAGGCCCGTAGCGGCTGCCGACTTGTCATCAGGCAAGCGCCAGAGCGGCCCCTGAATGCGCGGAAACAGCAGGAACAGCAATACCATCACCGGCAGGCCCTGGGCCACGAGTACCCCAGCGGTTTTCAGGCGAATGCGCCATGTGACGGGCGTCACGCTGTGCAGGCCATGCAGGGCCGCAGTGACGATAGTCAACTGTACGGCCATGGCCAAAGCGGACAGCATGCCCTGACCAAACAGGAACTGGGTGATGATCAAAAAGTAGCAGAGCAAGACCACCAGCACGGCGTCCCGTCGGCTACGCGTCTCCATCAATTTGAGTGCGACCAGCATGGCAAACAGGCTGACCCCGGCCAAGCGGCCAAACAAGGTGCCATAACTGAGCAGTGTCGCGCCTGCGGTGCCAAGTGTAATCGGCGTCAGTAGCCACTTGTGCGGTAGCGGGCGGTGCTGCCACACCAGCCAGGCACGCCAGGCCAACAGGCCCAGCGTGGCAAAGGGCGCCCAGGGACTCAGATGTGGGGCGAGCGGAGCGAGGCAAACCGCCGCCGCAAACAGCAACCACCAGGTGTGGAACAAACCCAGTTGATCGCGTGGATTGACCGGCTGGCTCATACGTCCTCCAGTCCGAACAAGGCCAATGCTTGCAGGCATTGGTGCCGGTGGGCGGGGCCAGCATTCGGGGCGAATTCCTTGGATGGTAGGCGCAGCCCGTACTCCAGCCCGCTTTGATCCGCCAGCAATACCCAGGCAGTCAGCCTGGACAGTCTGGCTTCCACGCCCATGCCCGCAGGCATTTGCTGCCAGTCGAGCCACATACGGCCACTGCTTTCGCCGCTGAATTGCTTGGTGTAGAGCCCCTCATCACGGGCCGCATATTTCCAGGCGATGTGGCGGGGGGAATCACTTGGCCGGTGTGGACGCAACCCGGCAAAGTCATCGAAGCCGTCGCCCTGCCGCTTGCCCAGCTTGCCGTTGCCGCTGGGCGGGGGAAGCTCGGTACCTTGCTCGGGGGCAGGGTAGACCAGACAACGCACGTCGAATTCGGCGTAGGACCACGCGTAGAACAGCCCAAGTGGATAGCGATTGGAGAGGGTCAGGCGGGGCAGGAGCAGGTAGCCGCGCTGGTGGGTCGGCAATTCCAGTTGCACGTCGGCATTGCCCTGCGCCGGTACATCAGCCATGACGGGCTCTGCGCCGGTGGCCGCCAGATTGAGCGCCCGGCGTGCATGCTGGGTTGGGTTATCGATGACGATCTCGAAACGTGCAGGGTGCCCGGCGAAGACCGGCTGTGCTTTGCCGTAACGTAGCCGCAGTCGGGACTGATTGCGAAAGCAGTGGTACATGGAGGCGTGGCCGATGCCAACCAGCCAGAAGGCCAGGACATAGCCCAGGCTCAGATCATAATTCAACGACCCCACCAGCAAGATCAGCAGCAGTAGCGCAAAACCCGCGCCGAATCGGGATGGGATGATGAAGATCTTGCGGTGGGTCAGCTCGATGGGGCCGGGGATCGGGCCGGTGGGCTGAAACAGCAGGCGCTTCAGGCGGCTGAGCGGAGAGACAGCGGCGAACCTCACGGAATGGCAACCTCGCGCAGCAAGGCGTTGATCTCCTCATCGCTGGCCATCTGGCCATTGGCACTCAACAGACGGTGCCCGGCCACACCGGGCATCACCGCCTGCACATCCTCCGGCAGCACAGCCTGGCGGCCATCCAGCAATGCCCAGGCACGGGCGGCATTCAACAAGCCGAGCCCCGCGCGGGGGCTGAGGCCGTTGGCGTATCGAGGGCTTTGGCGGGTGTGCAGCAGCAAGGCTTGCAGATAGTCCAACAGGGCATCGGACACCCGGATGCGCCTTACCGCCTGTTGCAGCGTTTGCAGCTCAGCCACACTCAGCCGGGCAGCCAGGTCGGCAATCATCATCCGGCGATCCTCCCCAGCCAACAACGCCCGCTCAGCCGCTGCATTTGGGTACCCCAGCGCAATACGCATCAGGAACCGGTCGAGCTGCGACTCCGGCAGCGGAAATGTGCCGATCTGCTGCTGCGGGTTTTGGGTGGCGATCACGAAGAACGGCTCCGGCAGGCGATGCGTGATGCCATCCTGTGTCACTTGGCGTTCTTCCATGGCCTCCAGCAAGGCGCTTTGGGTCTTGGGGGTGGCGCGATTGATTTCATCGGCCAGGATCACCTGCGTGAACACCGGCCCTGGATGAAAACGGAACTCGTTAGCGGCACGGTCGTAGACCGATACGCCGATCAGATCTGCTGGCAACAGGTCGGATGTGAATTGGATGCGCTGGAACTCCAGCCCCAGGGTTTTGGCCAGGACATGGGCCAATGTGGTTTTGCCCACCCCGGGCAGGTCTTCGATCAACAGGTGCCCGCCAGCCAGCAGACAGGCCACCGAAAGCCTGATTTGATGAGGTTTGCCGAGGATGATCTGATCGATCTGACTGAGTGCTGCGTGAAGTGACAACATGAAAACCTATCTCGATGAAGTAAATCTCAAACAGACCGCACGATGCCGGGCTGCTTCGTATTAAAATATGGGCCCAGGCGCTGAATTTTGACCCATGCCCTGATGGATGCCGACAACGGAGCCTGATTTCATAATAAGCTGCAAAAGGCCAGTCATTGCTTAAATGGTTGATCAATAGATGGAGGAGCCCAGTGCTCACAGCATTCATCACGCACCCAGACTGTCTGCTGCATGATATGGGCACATATCACCCTGAATGCCCACAGCGCATCCAGGCCATTGAAGACCAGTTGGCCGCCAATGGGCTGATGGATTTCCTGTGGGCCGTCGAGGCACCGCCGGTCACGCATGAGCAATTGAGCCGCGTCCATACCCAACGTTATATCGAGCAGGTTGAAAGCAGCAGCCCCGCGCAGGGCATTGCCCACCTCGACCCTGACACCGCCATGAATTGCCATACCCTGAAAGCCGCCCAGCGGGCCGCGGGTGCCGTGGTCAAGGCGGTGGATGTGGTGGTGGGCGGCGAGGCCCCCAATGCTTTCTGTTGCGTGCGCCCACCTGGGCACCATGCGGAGTCCCGCAAGGCGATGGGCTTCTGTTTCTTCAACAATATCGCTGTGGGTGCCGCCCATGCTATGTTGCACCACGGTCTGGCGCGCGTGGCGATTGTCGATTTCGACGTGCACCACGGTAATGGCACGGAAGAGATCTTTCACGGCAACCCTCGTGTGTTGATGGTGTCAACCTTCCAGCATCCGTTTTACCCCTATTCGGGTGAGCGCCCTATGGGTGACAACATGGTCAATGTTCCCTTGCCAGCCGGCACGCGGGGGGATGCATGGCGTGAAGCGGTCAGTGCCCATTGGCTGCCCGCCCTGCGACAGTTCCAACCCAGTCTGATCATGATCTCCGCAGGCTTCGATGCGCATGTGGAAGACGAAATGGCCTCGTTTGGCCTAGTGGAAGCAGACTTTGCCTGGGTGACCAGAGAATTGAAAGCCGTAGCCGACGAGTGTGCAGAAGGACGGATCGTTTCGGTGCTGGAAGGCGGCTACGCCTTGTCTGCCCTGGGACGGAGCGTGGTGGCCCATCTGCGGGTGCTGTCGGGGCTGTGAGCCCGCTATCACCCATGTGATCGCCATAGCAATAAATATTGTGAGCGGCTGCAATTCTGGCTGGGTGGTAATAGTCCAATGTATATCGGCTCATGGTCGAGCCCTTCGGTTGCACTGGTCAGTCAAAACGTCTGATGGCATTGGCCCAGGAGGTAATCATGGCTTCCCGTCACGCTCAACAAGGGTGGTATAACAGTGTCGCAGTGATCAGCCTGATGGCGGTTGCTGTGTTGTTTGTCGCTCAGCCCTGGATACCGCTGGCGCTGGTGGCGACATTGGTGGGTTGGGGGATGGTGGTGGGGGCCAATAAAGGCATTGCCTATTTACGCCACTATTACCACGATCACCATCCACACCTGCATTGAGCCAAGACCCGATACGATCGAGTACTGTCGGCGCACCTGTCAGCCCTGTTGCCTTGCTGGCAACAGGGGGCGTTCGTCTGCGCCAGTTTGGCCTGCAGGGCGGTTGTCGGAAAGAGGCGGGTGGCGGTTGCCATTACATGGCGGGGCTGTCCGGGGTGGCCTCGGGTTCATCATCGGCCAGCGGGGTGGCCAGCACCTTGTCGATACGTTTTCCATCCATATCCACCACCTCGAATCGCCAACCTTCCCAGTCCGCATGATCGCCGGTGCGCGGCACGCGACCCAGCAACAGCATGACCATGCCGCTCAACATGTGATACTGGCCTCGGTCCTCTTCCGGCACATGGCGCAGCTCCAGCTTGTCTTTCATGTCGAGGATGGGGATGGCACCATCCAGCAGCCAGGAGCCATCTTCCCGCTGCACCGCCCAGGCGTCGTCGGCATTGTGGGAGGCGAATTCACCCGTCACTGCCTCCAGCAGGTCACGCAAGGTTGCCATGCCGATGATCTCGCCATATTCATCCACCACGAACGCGATCTGCATGTTGCTGGTGCGGAATTGCTCCAGTAATTCCATGCCGGTCAAGGTTTCAGGCACGTAGACAGCCGGTTGCAGGTTGTGGCCGAAATCCGGGGCCTGGCCGGTTGCAGTGTAGGCCAGCACCTGTTTGGCATGAATGACGCCCAGCAGGTGATCAAACTGGCCATCACAGACGGGGAACCGCGAATGCTCTGACTCGACCAGTCTGCGCAGGTTTTCTTCTGGGGGGAGTTGCAGATCCACAAAGACAATATCGGCACGGGGGATCATCAACGAGGCGAGCTTGCGTTCATCCAGGCGGAAGACATTTCGCACCATGGCATGTTGATTCTGCTCGATGACGCCTGCTTCGTTGCCTTCATCCAGAATGGCGTGGATCTCTTCCTCCGTCACCTGCTGGTTCCGGTCTTGGCGCACGCCCATCAGCTGTAATAGGGTCTGGGTCGAGAGTGATAACAGCATGACGAAAGGTCGGGTCAAGGTGGCCAGTGCCTGCATCGGTCGGGCCACCAGTCGTGCGATCGGTTCCGGGCTGATCTGTCCCAAGCGTTTGGGAACCAGCTCACCGATGACAATCGACACATAGGTCACCACCAGGACCACCACTGCGGTGGCACCAATACTGGCGGCGCGTTCAGGCAGCCCCAGGCTCTGCAGCCATTGTGCGAACGGTGCAGCCAGTACGGCTTCACCGACAATGCCGTTGAGAATGCTGATCGACGTGATGCCGATCTGCACGGTCGAGAGGAAACGGGTCGGGTCTTCGCCGAGCTTGAGTGCAATCTGTGCTGCACTGTCTCCCTCTGAAGCCAGCTTCATCAACCGGGCTTTCCGTGCTGTGACCAAGGCGATTTCGGACATGGCAAAGACGCCATTCAGCACAATGAGCCCGAGTAGTATCAGATATTCCATGCGGTTATTTTGTGATTGGAGGAATGTTGTGGATCAATATGATCGACGTTTGGTTCCAAAAAACAGCGCTTGCGGCCATGCAGTGTGATTGTAATGAGCATCGGTGCTGGGCAGCGTGCCGCTGCCCAGAACAGGCTCCGGCCCGGTGAACGGGCTGATTTCAACAACACGGCTCCATTGTTCATCTTCACCACGACCTGATCAAGTGCCGCCTGCGGGTCGTTCGCGCACTGTCACCATGATTGGCTGTGCATAGCCTTCTCCTGGTTGCTTCTTGCGGGTCACCAAGGTCAGCTCGGAGGGCTCGAACACGTTCACATTATGCGTGGTCGGGCTGGTGATCAAATACTGTGCTTGGGTGGATTTCAGGAAGCTGGCCACTTTGTCGATGTTGAAGATATCCAAATGGGCAAACGGCTCGTCGATGAACACAAAGCCACCGGGCCGGGCATCATCCATCATCATGCCGATCAACAGGATCAACGACTTCATTACCTGCTGGCCGCCTGATGCCTCGCCATCGTTGAGGCCCATCATGCCTTTGCGGTCGAAGTTGAACTGAACGGTCAGCCCAGCCTGCGCCAGTACGATGTCGTCGTTTTCCAGGTGTGGCATGTCGGCATGCACCTCAATGCCAGCCAGCTCGCCCAGGGCGCGGATATTCTTCGCATAGCGCCGCACCGTGTTGCGCAACACATTGATGTAGGCACCGCGTGCGTCATCACACAATTGGCCAGCCCGGTCGAATTCACGCTGCCGGGCCGCCGTTTGGAATTCCAGGGCATTGAAATCTGCCTGCAATTTGTCCCGGCGCTCGATCACGCTGTCGTCGGTCTCCCAGGCTTCCTGCTCGAAACGCCGATCGATCTCATCCATCCGCCGCCGCACGGCGCCCAGTGTTTCCCAGGTGGCTTTCAGCTGCTTCAATCCGTGGCGAGCCACCCACTCGGCGGGCAGGCGTGTGCGCATGGCGCGGATGGCCTCGTAACGCGCAACCTGTTCACGACGGTGGGCGACGCCCGCGCCGCGCAGGCGCTCGACTTCGACCCGCATCTGTTGGGCACGGTCGATCTGTTGACTCTGTCGTACCTCCAGCTTGCCACGGTGTGCCTGCGCCTGCTCGAAAGCCTGGTTGGCGGCAATCAGCTGGTCGCTGGCTTGCAGCGCCTTTTCTTTGTGGATCTGCAAGCTGTCATGCGCCAGTTTGAATTCATCGGCCCGTGCGGCCAGCATATTGGCCGCATCCACGCCAGCCACCTTGGCCTGCAGGATGCCGATGCGGTTGGCCAGTGGCTCCATGCGGTGTTCCAGCTGCTCGATTTGTGCATCGAGCCGCGCCCGTTCCTCCTCCAGCGCTGCTCGCCGTGATTTGCGGGCTGCCTCGCCAAAATGATACTCGTGCGCAGCCACCCCGATGAAGCGGCCCCCTCGGCGCTCGCGATGAAAGCCCTCACGGGTGATCCATTCGGTATCGTTACCCAGTCTGGCGCCCGCCGCAGCGTCTTCCACCCGCTGCACGCGGTTGAGTTGGCGCATCAGCCAGTCGGGCGCGTCGCTGTTGAATCGAACCACTTCCAGCACAGAGCCCCGCTCGGCACGGGGCGGGTGCTGGCGCTCAGCCACGACGAAATGGCGGTACTGCAGCTTCTCGCCAAGCGCCCAGGCACGGGCTTTGTCTTCCGGTCGTTTCAGCAGGACGACATGCTTGAACGGTGCCATCATGGCCTCCACGGCGCCTTGCCAGGTGGGGTCAGCGACTTCCACGATGTCGGCCAGCATCTCGTGGCGGATGCCAGCCTCATCCAAGGCCGCACGGAAACGGTCAACAAAGGCAAAGCTGGGTTGCTGGCCGCCTCGCAGGGCATTGGCGAGGGCCTGGGTGTCGTCGCGTTCTTTTTTCAGGCGTTTCAGATCAGCGTGCAAGGAGGCAAATTCAGTCCTTTTCTGACCCAGCTCATCGATTTCGGCGGTCAGGTCACCACCTTGCGCACGGGCCATTTCCTGGAGCTTGGTCTGTTCGCTGAGTTTGGCTTCGAAGCCACGGATTTCTTCCCGCAGCTTCATGAAGGTGTTGTTGGCTTCCGTTTGCGCCAGCTTGGCCTTGGTAAGGGCCGGGCCTGCATCATGCAGCTGTTGTTCGATGTCGTGCAGCTTTTGCTGACAGTCTTCCAGCGCATAGTGCCTCTCGCGCAGATTGCGCCGAGCGCCCAGATTCTGTTGTCGGGCGTTGAGCATGGCGACGATCAACTCATGCAACTCAAGCCGGGGGAGGGTTTCGGTCTGCAGCGATTCGCGCTCGGTCTGCAGATGTTGCCATTCCAGATAGCGATTGGCCTTGCCAGTAAGGCTTTCCAGCGTGGCACTGAGCTTGGCGAGGCGGCCATCGAGTTCTTCCAGCTCTCGCTCGGCCTGTTTTTGTTCCTGCTTGGCTTGTTGATAGTTGTCGAGCACTTCCTTTTCGCCAAACACCTGGAACACCAGATCCAGCAAAGCGCGCGGGGAGTATTCGCAGAGCTTGTCGGTATCGCCTTGCTCCAGCGCCAGCACTTCAGCAATGGCAGGGGTCAGGCCTGCGGATTCCAGACGACGACGATAGTCATTCACCCCCAGCCATTGCCCACGCGCTTCGATCTCTTCGATCGATACGTCGCCTTCGCAGATGGCATATTGGCGTGACCAGTCGCCCCCTTGTTTTTTGATACGGCAGGCGAGGGTGATTTGCTGATCCAGAAACGGGAAAAACGGGTAGCGCCCAGAAGCAGAGCGCTCGTTGTCTACGATGCCACGCAGCCAGGCAACAGGCTCTTTGGCATTGCGCACATAGCGCTTGTAGTCACGCTTGCCGGAACATTTCAGAGCCAGCAGGGTCCGAAAGCCGTCCAGCAGGGTGGTTTTACCTGAGCCATTGGGGCCGATGATGGTGATGATCTGGGCATCGAGCGGCAGCGAGAATCGCTGCCAGAAATCCCAGTGCATGACTTCAAGTTTGCGAAAATGGAACATGATCTCTATGGGCGTGAAGGGTGCGCTGTCGCACCACCATGCATGATTGAATGATCGTTATAGCAAGGAGACTTGACTGTCGGGCCGTTCCCGCATCCGCTTGACGACATCGCCCAGTGCGCCCTCGATGATGCGGGGGGCGAGTTTGGCGTAATCGATCAACAGATCGAGCATCGGCCCTTCGTAAATGACCTTGTTGCGCCGCGAAATGAAGCCCAGCTTGGAGAGCACGCCGAGATTGGTGCTGAAGCGCATGCGGCCCCCCAGCTGTTCGCCAAAGTCGGCATAGAGTGCGCTTTCCGGAATGCCGGATGATACGTCTGCCGTGGCGGGCAATGGCTTGGCCTCCGCAAACATGTCGGACTGCGCCGCCTGCTCCTTTTCACGCCGCGCAATCTGCCGCTCGCGCTTGGGCAGGATGATCAATGCCCAGATGATGACCAGCAAGGCGATGCCATCGCGCGGCAAGCCGATGTTGTTGGATAGCCAGGCATCGTGCGCGCCGAATACGGCTTCCTCCACCTCGGGCTTGACGCCCACGGCGATATGTTCGGCGTAGGGGTTCTCCAGCAATACCAGACCACAGGCGTGCAGACGTTCATCCAAGGCCTGCCGGAACATGTCGTCGGTCAGCGCACGCCGGGCCAGTTTGTCATTGCGGTCGATGTACCGATGCGCCATCAGGCGTGCGATCAGGGTTTGCAGTTCATTGTCCATGGGGTGGGTACTCAGTCGTGTTGCGGGCCTGCATGTGGCGACGGTATTTCACAAAGGCATATTTGCTGGTCGGGTCGAGCCCAACGGCACGGAACAGGGCATGGGCTGCGGTGCGTTGCTGGCCGCTGCTCAGCAGCATCTTCGAGCAATCCCGCGCTACGCAATGCGCCTCGATGGTCTGCATGAGCTGCCTGCCAACCCCCTGGCTGCGGTGGGTGATATCGACCACCAGGTTCTCGATCACCGCGAAGGGCTGTTGGCCGAACATCGCATCCTGGCAGTAATGGATGTGCGCGGTGCCGATCACCTTGCCCGACAGCTCTGCGACCAGTAAGGTCTGCTGCGTATCTGCGGCCAATCGGGCCAAGTGTTGCGGGCAGACTTGTATCTGCGGGCTGGCAGCCAGTTGCTGATAGAGTCCGGCCAGGGCATCTGCATCCGCTGGTGTGGCACGACGAAACAACAGGGTCATCGCGGCCCTTTCGGTTTGACGACGCCGCCACTCATCTGCGCCACGCCGTTTTTGTTGACCATGGCCAGCTCGGCCTGGATGTCGAGCCTGAGTGGCAGGCGGGCGATGTCGGCCACTGGACCATTCAAAGCTTGTGATTCGGGGTCGTTCAATAGTGCCAGTAGCGACATACGGTAGGCGGTCTGGGCGTAATTGGCGCCCAGTGCGACATCTGCAATCGGCTGTGGCTGGTCGAGCGTAGTCAGGCTGTCGCGGAAATCCTCAGCGAACAGCAGTCGTTCGATCTCGATGTGATCCGTGGTGGGCGCGTCCAGCGCGGATGGAATGATGGCGTCGCGCACCTGCTCTCGCTCCCGTTCCAGCAGCTCATATTCCGCAATGTCCAGCATCTCGCTTTCTGTGACGAACACAGGTTGCGGGTGGGCCTGCAGGCATCCATTCAGCAGTGGGGTGGCGTGTACGCCCTGCCGGCGCAGCCAGTCGGCAATGTCGGTCGAGGTCATCCCTGATTCGCCCAAGTGGACACGTTGTGACTGGATGTTGTTCAAGGTGCGCTGAAACACCGCTGTCATCCGAAGCATGCGGCTCTGGGCCTGGCCAATGGCCTGGGCGACGCGGTGGGTGGGGCCGTCCAGCTCATCGTCAGCGGTGATGGCGCGGATGATCTCGGTGCCTTTTTCAACCCAGTGCCAGACTGAGTCGAGCTTCTTTTGCGCAGCGCGAATCACGAATTCGGACGCAGACAGTACGGCTTGTTCAAACTCAGCTTGCAGCTCATTCAGCCGGCCCAGCAAATGCTGCAGCGCCTCTACCGACACCTTGCCGACAGATTGGCCTGCGGCGACCTGGGCGGTGATGAAGCCCAGCTCGGCATCATCATCTTCCGAGAACCCCAGCAGTGTGGCGATGGCGGCCAGCGCCATGCGTGCAGATGAGCTCAGTTGGTAGACGGATTCATCGTTGTCCCAAACCAGCAATTCGTTTTCACGCAAGCGATTGAGCACGGTGTTGAGTTTGGTCGGATCAAGATAGGCGAAGGTGGCTTTTAGCTCTTGCGGGCTCCAGCGAGGGGCCTCAGCACGGCCACCGATTTCCCGCAGGATCATCAGTCGGATGAGCACCTCGTCATCCCCCCCTCGGAACAGCGTGATGAAGGCATTCAGCGCTTCACGTGCACGCAGCAGGGGGAAGAGGGCGGGAAGGTCTGCCAGCTCGACGCTGGGCTTGAAGAAATCGGCGAGGGGGTTATCTTGCATGGGGCAATTGTAGCAGGCCCGGTGCCCAGTTCGTATGCGAGATCGCCGCTTGGGCCGGGCTGGCGGGGTTTCATGGCCCGTCAGCACAGCCTGGAGAGGGGCAAGGCAACCCATGACATGCCCACAGGGCATGTCATGGACTACATCAGGCCTGGTCGCTGGCAGGACTTGGCGTGGTCGGCGGCACCATGTCGTTCAGCTCGATCACACGAGCCCGCGCCGCTGCTTCCTGTTGCTCCGCAGCCTCTCGCGCCTTCATCACACGCAGGTTCACCAGATATTCCATGATGGATTGGCAGAGCAACTGGCAGCCTTCGCCTGTCAGTCCTGCAATCACGAAATAGCGTGGTTGATACGGGTCGAAGTCGGCCATTGAATCACTCGCCTGCCAGCCATATCGCTTCAGGAAATCCTCGATCCGTTGCTGGCGTTCATCATCTGCCACCATGTCCAGCTTGTTCAAAACCAGCCAACGTGGTTTGCGATACAGCTCCTCGTCGTATTTGCGCAGCTCCTCAACAATCGCCTGCGCTTCCTGCACCGGATCGACACTTTCATCAAACGGAGCCAGATCAACGAGATGCAACAGCAGCCCGGTGCGTTGCAGGTGCTTCAGGAAACGATGCCCCAATCCTGCGCCTTCCGCTGCCCCTTCAATCAAGCCAGGGATGTCGGCAATCACGAAACTGTGATTGTGATCAACCCGCACGACACCCAAGTTCGGGTGCAGGGTGGTAAAAGGATAATCAGCCACTTTGGGGCGGGCCGCCGAAACCGCACGGATGAAGGTCGATTTGCCTGCATTGGGCATCCCCAAGAGGCCCACATCGGCCAACACCTTCAACTCCAGCTTCAGCTCGCGACGCTCGCCTTCTTCACCGTGGGTGAATTGGCGTGGGGCACGGTTGGTCGATGATTTGAAATGGATATTGCCCAGGCCACCCTTGCCGCCTTTTGCCAGAACAGCCTCCTGACCATCATGGGTCAGATCGGCCACCACTTCACCGGTAATGGCATCGGTGATCAACGTACCTACCGGCATGCGCAGAGCGATGTCTTCCGCACCTTTGCCGTAACAATCCGCTCCTCGACCATTTTCACCATTACGCGCCTGGTAACGCTTCACGAAGCGATAGTCCACGAGGGTGTTGATATTGATATCGGCAATGGCAATCACGCTACCACCGCGTCCCCCATCGCCGCCATCCGGGCCGCCACGTGGGACAAATTTTTCACGACGCATACTGGCGGAACCATTACCGCCTTTGCCGCCGACTACTTCAATCTTGGCTTCATCAATGAATTTCATGGCGTCTGAATCGCCTTTCTTTCAACGCTCGGGCTGGCGTGCCGAGATGGGGAGCCAGCCTGTCTGTTACTGTGCAGATGCTTAATCATGGCCGATATCAGATCCGTCAGCACCGGGCTGCGGCGATGGTGGATCGGCGGGTGCGGCATGAAATACCTATGAACCTATCCCTATCTTGGCGAGGTGCCTGCATAAGCCGCAGGGGTCGCGCTGTCGATGGTATACGCCAGCCTTGCTACAGCACGCTGATGGCGGCTTCGCTGCAAGGTGGTCTCCCATGACAGAGATCGGGCGGGTTCCGGGGTGCTTCTCCATCCTATATTACCGTGTGGCCTTTTGCTGATCGATCTGATCTGCAGGATGGGATGGCGCATCCTATGATGCGGCTGCGACGCCCAGTGAAGGGTATGTCGCAGATCAGCAGGCATGCACAAATGAAAAAGCCCTATCCTGCGATAGGGCTTCTGCCGTCCGGTACGTGCCTTAAGCGAGCTCTTCGGTGTGCTCGAAAGGAACGACATTGATGATCTTGCGTTGTTGCGCGCCTTTGACGACGAACTCAACGGTGCCATCAACCTTGGCAAACAGCGTGTGATCCTTGCCCATGCCCACATTGTCGCCAGCGTGGAACTTGGTGCCGCGTTGACGGATGATGATGGAGCCAGCAGGAATCAATTCGCCGCCGTAAACTTTAGTGCCCAGTCGTTTGGAATGGGAGTCGCGGCCGTTACGTGAACTACCGCCTGCTTTCTTATGTGCCATGTTTCACGCTCCTCGATTACTTCTCGATTGCGTCGATGCGCAGCTCGGTGAAGTTCTGACGATGACCTTGACGCTTTTGGTAGTGCTTACGGCGACGCATCTTGAAAATGCGAACCTTTTCGCCACGACCGTGTGATACAACAGTAGCCTTGACTGCAGCACCGGACACAATAGGTGTGCCTAGTACGATATTATCACCATCGGCTACCATCAAAACCTGATCAATTACGATCTGGGAGTCGATGTCTGCCGGTATCTGTTCTACTTTGAGTTTTTCGCCAACGGCAACTTTATATTGTTTGCCGCCGGTTTTTATGACCGCATACATGCTAGGGCTCCTAACTGAATAAACATCCCCCGCTCGTTCCGCGAGGAATCGAGCATTATATTTAAGTGTTTGAAGGCAGTCAAATTTTCCGCGCATCACCAAATTCTGATATGATGCAGGCCGCTTTGCGTCTGATATGATCGGCGCCGTATCTAAAAGAATTCATCCATAAAACAGGTCTGCCCCCGTGTCCATCGAACAAGTCCGCGCCCTGATTGCCGACGACATGCATGCCGTCGATGACGCCATCCGTAGAAACCTCTTCTCTGACGTGGTGTTGGTACGCCAGATAGCTGAGTACATTATCAACAGCGGGGGGAAGCGTTTACGCCCTTCATTGGTGTTGTTGACGGCTGGCGCTTTTGGGTATCAAGGGCCACATCATTTTGATTTGGCTGCAGTTGTCGAATTCATTCATACCGCGACGTTGTTGCATGATGACGTGGTGGATGAATCGGATCTGCGGCGTGGCCGCCAGACTGCCAACCATCTATTTGGCAACGCGGCCAGTGTATTGGTTGGTGATTTCTTGTATTCCCGAGCCTTTCAGATGATGGTTCAGGTTGGCAGCATGCGCATTCAAGAGGTGCTGGCCGATGCCACGAATGTGATTGCAGAAGGTGAAGTGCTGCAGTTGATGAATATTCACAACGCAGACGTGGCGGAGGGTGACTATATGCAGGTCATCAAATTCAAGACCGCCAAGCTGTTCGAGGCTGCAACCCGCCTGGGTGCCATTTTGGGCGGGGCAACGGCTGAGCAAGAGGCCGCGATTGCCGAATACGGCATGTTGTTGGGTACCGCCTTCCAGATTGTTGATGATGTGCTGGACTATGAAGGGGATGCCGAGGAAATTGGCAAAAACCTGGGCGATGACTTGGCTGAGGGCAAGCCGACCTTGCCGCTGATCTATACCATGCTGAATGGCAAAGCCGATCAGGCGGCGCTGGTTCGCCGTGCCATCGAGCAAGGGGGGCGCGAAGAATTCCAGACCATTTTACAGGCGGTGCGGGATTGCGGTGCGCTGGAGTACGCACATGCGCGCGCCAAGGCTGTGGCCGAGGAAGCTGCCGCAAAATTAACGGTGTTGGCCCCTTCCCAATATAAGGATGCTTTGCTAGAATTGGCCTCCTTTGCGGTTAAGCGTCGTTCTTGAGTTTTGAACGACGTTCGAGGAAATTAACAGCAAATCGGGGTGTAGCTTAGCCTGGTAGAGCGCTACGTTCGGGACGTAGAGGCCGGAGGTTCGAATCCTCTCACCCCGACCAGAATCGATAAAGCCAAGTTCGTGATGCGAACTTGGCTTTTTTATTTTGCGCTGTCGATTGGATGTGATTGTCCTGGTTTCAGAGTGGGCTGTGAAACGTTGGCAATAGGCACTAGGCTGCCACCGGGATGCAACTTGAAGTTTTTCTGATTGTCCCTATCTGCCTCGGGCTGGCTACTGGTGTTGTGTGACACGTAGCGTACCTGTGTTGATTGCCGAGTTTGGAGATGCCATGAGAAATGTGGAAGCTACCCGTCGGGTTATTTGGAATTCTATCGGTAGGCTGATGCTGCTTATTGGGGCCCTGTGTGCACAACTGGTATCAGCGGCGCCTGTTGGGGTGAAGCCACGTGCGGTGACGCCGCGTGGTGAGTTGGCTGTCGATGAGCGAGCCACCATTGATCTATTTGAGCGATCACGCGCTTCGGTGGTATTCATTTCGACGCGTGAGCAGGTGCAGGACTTTTGGTCGCGGAATGTGTTTTCGGTCCCCAAAGGAACCGGGTCGGGGTTTGTTTGGGATGATCTTGGGCATGTGGTGACCAATTACCATGTGATAGAAGGGGCGAGTGAGGCCGTGGTCAAGTTGGCTGATGGCCGTGACTATAAAGCCAGCCTGGTTGGAGCCAGCCCAGGCCATGATATTGCCGTATTGAGGATCTCGGTGGCACAAAAGAGACCGCAGCCTGTACCGATTGGTACCAGTGGTGATTTGAAGGTTGGCCAGAAGGTGTTTGCCATTGGAAATCCTTTTGGGTTGGATTGGACGTTGACGAACGGTATCGTTTCAGCGTTGAACCGGTCGCTGAGTGGTGACAATGGCCCTGCCATCGACAATTTGATACAAACCGATGCGGCCATCAACCCAGGCAATTCCGGCGGGCCGTTGTTGGATTCAGCGGGACGGTTGATTGGTATCAACACGGCTATTTATAGTCCCAGCGGTGCCAGTGCAGGCATCGGTTTTGCTGTACCGGTCGATACTGTGAATAAGGTGGTACCGCAGTTGATCCGCTATGGAAAATACTTGCGCCCGACCATCGGTATTCATGTCGATGAGGCCTGGAACCAGCGGTTGAGCGCCATGTTGAATATTCGTGGTGTGGTGGTGTTGCGTGTTGCTCCTGGTGGTGCTGCAGAGCGAGCAGGGATGAAAGGCGTGATCTTGAACCGGAATGGTACGGTGGCAGCCGGAGATATCATCGTTGCCGTAGAGGGGAGGCCTGTGGATACGGTCAACAAATGGAATGCACGGCTGGATGATTATGAAATCGGTGATCGCGTCAAGTTGTCGGTCGTTCGGCAGGGCAAGGTTGTCGAGCTGTCGTTGATTTTACAATCAGGTGATCAGCGATAAAGATGGTGCGGGATGGGCTGGTAGGTATTGATCATGTGTAGAAGTGCATGCTTACGCCGTAACATGTTTGACTCCATATTTTGATGACGCAAACATCATCGATGACTGGCGGGATGCACTGTGGGGCAAGTTCTTCACGGCAGCGTCACAACCACAGCGTCAGTCCGTCGAGCATTACAACATGGTCAAGCGCGTTTGAGTGTGCTGGCAAAGCGCTACGGGATCAGTCAAAAAAACCGTTGCCAAGTGGAGGAAGCGTACCTCGACAGCTGATTTGGCAACAGGTGCAAGCTGCCTCGATCCTCTGCTTTGTCCATTGAAGCCGAGGCCGTTATCGTCGCCTAGTGCAGTCAAACACGGCTACCGCTTGATGATTGCCTTTATGCGCTGCAACCCGCTAGGCCACTGCCTGCGTGTTCTTCCGCCCTGCGATCTGCTCCGCCTTTTGCAGTATATGCAGGCGTGCCGTCATGATTTCACCCCAGCATGTGGAAACGGAATACGCCGTGCTCAGCCGGTATAAGCTGTTGAGCCAGTGATGCCGCCAGTGGCATGCCACGCTCGCTGTTGGTAAGCAGGACAAAGCCGTCCCCGGTCGTGGCAGACATCATGGCAAAGGCCCGGAACCCCGGATTGTTGCCCCACTGCCAAAGATAGGGGCCGTGCGCAGCGGTTTCGATACCCCAGCCCAGCCCCCAGCTCAGGCCAAGCTTGGTTTCTACCACAATAGGCAGGCTCAGCGTCCGTGTCAGCATGGCCTTGTCTGTGAACAGGGCCTGCATCAACCGGGCATAGTCCGCCGCCGTGGTATACAGTGAGGCTGCGGCCAGTGGCTGGGTGTAGGTCAACTGGCTCTCGTTACCAAGCCATGAAGTGCCTGTGACGCCCTGCATCTGGAGATCACCCGTCCAGCGCAACCGTGAATGTTGCATGCTCAGTGGCACAAACGCATGGCGGGACACACTACGCTCAAAATCCAGCCCGGTGACCGCGCAGATCAGCGCCTGCAGGAGCATGAAACCCTCCCCCGAGTATTGCCAGCGCGTGCCAGGCTGGAATGCAAGAGAGAGCGGTTCACGGCTCCAGTTGGGCAGGCCCGAGCTGTGATTCAGCAAGGTAAACACCGGGATGTGCGCCAGACTGGCCGCCGGGAGGATATCTGTATGCGCCAGCCTCGGTGGTGCCATTGGATTGGCCTGATGAACATATCCCTCAGGCAGGTAGTGCGAGACCGGGGCCGACAGGTCGAGCTTGCCTTCCGCCACCAGTTTCAAGGCGACGTATGCGGCAAGTGGCTTGGTCAGCGAGGCGGCTTGGAACACGGAAGTCTCATCCAGCGGGGGCTGCACTGAGCAGGGCGACACCAGCACGGTGGGGGCAGGCTGATCAGCCTTGAGCGCCACGTAACTGGCGGCGCATACCCGCAACCGGGCGGCCAACTGGTCAAACGGCTCCTCACGATAGGTGGCAAGATCGCTTGCGCACGAGGACAGCAAGGGCGCGATGGCACCCGCTGCCAGAAAGGTCCGGCGTGTAACAGGCATGGGGCTGCTTCGTAGTCAGGGCGACGATACTATAGCAGCTTCGCGCAGTGCATCCCCCTTACTCCGCCCGCACAGTGTCATCCGGTTGATGCTGAGTGCACGGGTGGAGCTTGCAGGTCGCCGTGGTGAGGGGTAATGATGGCTTTGATCGGGGGTTACGCCTTGGCACCTGTGCGCCGTTTCGATCAGATTCGCATCTCTATCAAAACGGGGAACCCCTCCTCTCAGCAGGGCT
Organism: Chitinivorax tropicus; assembly: GCF_014202905.1. Classification (NCBI taxonomy): domain Bacteria; kingdom Pseudomonadati; phylum Pseudomonadota; class Betaproteobacteria; genus Chitinivorax; species Chitinivorax tropicus. The sequence continues at coordinate 126,127 of NZ_JACHHY010000005.1, forward strand.
TGACTGCCAGATCTAGTCTGAACTTCAACACTTAATTGGCTTGGTCGTCAGTCTGCCGGGGTTTCTTTTTCTTGGCATTCGCCCGCAAGGCTACGCCATAGGCCGTCTGTGCCCAGTTCAGCAGCATTTCCCGATCTTCCATGACCTCCGCAGGTAGCGGGTAATAGGACATGCTGGCGGTGCTGCCATCTTTCTTGGCATAACTGAAAGGCCGCAGTTTGTGCTCTTCGAAATCCGGGCGGGTGTGATCATCCACTTTCACATAGAAGACATCATCATCAACAATGGCAAAACAGGTGCCCTCCAGATAAATACCATACCCACCAAACATGGCGCGTGAGGTGATGCTGCCCAATGGGGCCAGCTGTTCTTTCATGTGTTCGACGAACTCGTTGAATTTTGCCATGACCACTCCCTGGTTACAGTCCGAGCCGTTGCCAGATGGTGGAGACTGCGCCTGCGCCATTCAAGGTATAGAAATGCAGGCCCGGCGCCCCGGCAGTCAACAGACGGTCACATAGATCGGTCATCACATCCAGCCCCAGCGAGCGGATCGATGCGACATCATCACCATAGGCTTGCAGTTTGTTGCGCAACCATCTGGGGATCTCCGCACCGCAGGTGTCCGAGAATCGGGCCAATTGGCTGAAATTGTTGATGGGCATGATGCCGGGCACGATGGGGATATCCACGCCACGGAATTTCACCTCATCGACAAATGCAAAGTAGGCGTCAGGGTTGAAGAAATACTGAGTGATGGCTGAATTGGCGCCGGCCTTGCACTTACGGGCAAAGTTGTCCAGATCATCCAGCGCGGTACGAGCCTGCGGGTGGTATTCCGGGTAGGCTGCGACTTCAATATGAAACCAGTCGCCATGTTCCAGGCGGATGAATTCGACCAGCTCGTTGGCGTAACGGAATTCACCAACCTCTACCATCCCCGACGGAATATCGCCTCGCAATGCCACGATCCGCTTGATACCTTGCTCGCGATACAGGTTCAGCAAGGAGCGGATATTGTCACGTGTGCTGCCGATGCAGGACAGATGCGGTGCAGCCTGTTGGCCTTCTGATTGGATCTCCAGCACTGTGTCGATGGTGCCTTGCTGGGTTGTTCCGCCAGCACCAAAGGTGACGGAGAAGAAATTGGGGTTGAACTGCGCCAGTTGGCGCCGCGTATTGCGTAGTTTCTCCACCCCTTCGGTGGTCTTGGGGGGGAAGAATTCAAAGCTGAAAGTCTGATTCATGATGTGCAAATGACAAGGATCGTATTGGGCTTGATGTTACACCAAGCGGCGTATGCGGTAATTGAAAATTGGTGGTCGCTGATATGAAGCCCATTCATGCTGCAATCACGTCTGGGCACGTAATCGCGCTCACATCCAGCCAGTTTGGCTAGCCGCCGCCGTGTGGTCTGGTGAAGGGATGATAGGTGGGGGGAGTGCCAGGCACCACTGATGTCGTGCCAAACCCACCTGGGGTGAGGGATGGCGCTCCGCTGCCAGGCTAGTGCCCAGGCTTGAGTGGTATTTAGCAGATCAGAGTGATTGATATGAAACGGGTTTTCGTAAAATCTTATGTGTGAATATAATTACTTTTGGAAAATGTCGAGCAAGCCCTTTCTCATGCTGATCTGGTCAGCAAATGAAATATTTTAATCTTCATATTCATTGTTGGTTCAATGGTTTGTCCGTAAGGTGACATCAGTGTCACAACCTTGATAATTGCTGCAAAGCAACAGTTATATATGTAATTTCAATCTTAATTTCTGAGTTGACGCTGATCTAATCTGAATTCAGGTTGTTACTTGTTGCATATACATGTCGATTTTGACATGTATGGATTGCTGGTTGACGAGAGAAATGATACTGGTGAATGCCAGCGACTGATCACGCCAACACCACACGCGGTTTCAGGCTGTGTTGAAATGGTTTCATATCCACACTGTTTATTGCAAACCTATTGCATGGATCACTATGCGGTGGCTTGTGCTGTCGGGCCAACCCCCTGAAGCAGGTCAACGCAGGCTATGAAACCTGTCAACGGCGCCGTGTGTTGACTTGTCAGTCGGGAGGTTGCGCGATTGAGACGGTGTGTACTCTGTTTCATATTGGGCCTGTTCCCAGGGCTGCTGATTGCGGACACGGGCCCGTTGGAGATCGTGCTTGGTGCCGAGCCCACGCCGCCCTATGCCTTTGAGGAAAAAGGTGAGGTGCGGGGTTTCTATCGCGAGCTGTTGACTGAAGTCTTACGCGGCAGCGGTTATCAACTCCGTCTGCAGATCATCCCACCTCGGCGTAGCAAAGCAATGCTGCTCTCTGGGGAAATTGATGGTGTGGTTGGGGTGGAGCGTAACTTCCCAGGTGTCGAGCAGGCCGTCAATTCCCAACCGTTGCTCAATATCAATCTGCATGCCATCACCCGCTCGGACACCGGGCTATCCTATCAATCCATCAGTGACCTGGAAGGGCGCGTCATTGGCGCTGTGGCGGGGCTCGGGCTGGATTTACGTTTTCCGAACCTGCATTTCGAATTTGTATCGGATGCCGAGCTCAACCTGCGTAAGCTGATCTACAAACGCTTTGATGTGTTTCTGGAAGATCCAACCATTGTTCGCTATCTGGCTTCGAACAAAAGCCAAGAGTATGCAAACCGCTATCTGGTTCTCAATCCGCCGATCGATCGCCTGGATGTCGTGGTGGTCATGAATCGACTTGGGCGTTACACGCAGGCCAAATTGGATGCGTTGAATCGCGGGCTGCAGCAGTTCCGCAAACAGCCCAAGCTGGCCGAATTGAAGCAGCGCTGGGCGCTGGTGGAAGAGCCGACCCGGATTGCTCGGCAAGGCAGTCTGGCCGTGGTGGTGCATCCTTCCTCGGCAACCCACAAGCTGACTGAGGCGCAGGTGGCAGCGGTGTTTCTTGGTAAAGGGTTGAGTGGGGCATTTCAGCCCATCGATCTGCCGGATGAAGACCCGTTGCGGGAGCAGTTCTATCTGAAAATCGCCAATTTGAGTCCGCAACAGGTCAAAGCGCAGTGGGCCAGATTGGTGTTCTCTGGCATGGCGACGACGCAGCCCAAGGTGATCAAGAGCTCGGAAGAGGCATTGATGAAGGTGGCTGAGCGACCTGGCAGCATCGCCTATGTCGATGGCAGCCAAGTCAATGACCGGGTGAAAGTGGTCTATTGGGTACCATGAATAGGGGTGATGCGGCCATGAAAAAACGCACGACGACCTTGCTGATGATCACCCTGTCCAGCAGCACCTGGGCTGGGGAGGTCGACCACGACCCTGGACGGTTTGAGTGGACGCTCAATGGGTACTACAGCATTTCGGCCATCCGCACCAACCGTGAGGGCGAGTTCTATCGCTACATCCCCTATGGCGACCAGGACCGCCCAGCCAAACAGCGTGCAGTGGATTGGGGGCCGGACAGCAAATTCGGCCTGATGCTGGGTGGACGGTGGTCACCTGAATGGGCTGCCAAGGCGCAATGGCTGTTGCGCCGGGGGGCGAGTAAGGAGCCTGCCATCCGCACACGCTTGGCGTTTATCGAATACAAGCCACGGATGGATTGGTCGATCAAAGTGGGGCGAACCGTGCAAGGGTTGCTGATGCTGGAAGAAGCCATGTTCACCGACTATGCCAATCTGATGGTCAGAGTGCCCCATGAGCCTTACGCCTATGTGCCCAAGTCAGAACTGGATGGGCTGATGCTGCAGCATGATGTTGCGCTGGGCGATGCCTTGCTGAAAGTGCAATTGACAGCAGGGCAGTCCGATTACTATTCAGTCAATTTGAAACGCACATTGCGCAACTGTGTCGGGATCTCCCTGGCATTGAACCAGGGCAACGCCACCGGGCGGGTGGCCTTGCGTACCACCAAATTGGGGCTGTACGACCCGATTCTGGCAGACAGCACCGAGCTGATCCGCGTGGCGGCCCGTGCCGAGGGCAACGAGACGCTGGCTGGTGAGTACAATGAGAAATCCTTTCGGCTGGATCAACTGGCACTCGGGTTCGAGTGGCTGGACAGTCGCTGGACGATACGCAGTGAAATTTTTGCCTTTCATGGCGATTTTCGCCCGCTGCCCAAGCGCTCCGTTTCCGGCAGCGTGATGGCCGGGTATCGGATCGGGAAGTGGACTCCGTATGTGGGCTATGGCGAAATCCGAGAGTATGGCGATAAAACCGACACCGGGTTGCGCAGAGCCACACCACTGAGCCAAGACGCAGCTACTGTTGCCGAATTACTGGCCCGATCCATCGCCGGCGAGCAGCGCACCCTGTCACTGGGTGTCCGTTATGATCTGCCCAACCAGATGGCGATCAAATTTCAATGGGATCGGCTGTCACGTCGCGGTGGTGAGCAGGGCTATCTGTTGACCGAGCCCGGCGCACTATCGGTCGCTCCGCCCGACAACAACCATACCCATATCTGGACACTGTCGCTGCAAGGGGTGTTTTGAGTAGTCATTGGCTGAAAATGCCCATTTCCATATGTTTGTATTGAGCACCCAGTCATCACATTTTTTTGCTGGAACCCTTTTCTGTAGGCCATTTACACCAACCTGCCGCAGGATGCACCACTTCGCCCGATTTTGAGTGGGGGAACTATGGCTTGTCTGCTTGGTCAGTCAGTCTGTCTGGATTCAAGCGCGCAATAACATCAAGGTGCTGCACATGCTGGCTGCGCCATGATGGCGGTATCCATGAAATGTAGTGGCTGCAAACGATGTCATTTAAGTATTTGATCTGGCGAACCCTATCAAACATCTAGATATATCGATGGCATAATTATTTTGTCAATTTGTTTTTAAAAATTATAATTGGCGAGAACGACGAAATGGAACGGAATGTAAAGTGGACGGATGGCATGTTGCAGAGTACGTGGGCAGGCAGGCACAAGTACCGGTGCTGCCCGCACCATGGCGGTTGACGGGTACGGGCTACCTGCTGGCTATTCGCATGCCAGATGCAGTCTTGGACGAACAGGCTTTTCTGGATGATGCGTTGCGTCTCACGCGTGAGGGCAATCTGGCCTATGTCATGTTCGTCGATTACCACACGGCAGACTGCGGCCCATATCGGGAGCTGCTGTTCATGCCAGGGTCGTGTGATTTTTCCGGCCAACGCTGCCTGACCATCAGCAAGATCTATGTATCGAGCTTGAGCAGCATCGTCAACGGTGCGAGAAACTGGGGCATACCGAAGGAACATTGCGATTTTGATGTGCAATATGGCAAAGATGGTATTGATCGCATCCGTGCCCGCAAGAATGGCAAAGTATTCGTCGATCTGCACTTGACCCATAGTGGGCTGCGCCTGCCGGCCAAATCAAGCTGGATTCCCGAGCGGTTCAGGCGCCTGGGTCAGCTGCGGCACGGAATGCATTTCATCTACACCCCGAAGGGGAGAGGGAATTTCCGCCGGGCCGCCATGTTGTGTGCAGAGGTGGATGCCGCGTATTTCCCTGATTTCACGCAAGGCAAGCTACAGTTCGCTTGCCGGGTGACTGATTTCGAGATGATCTTTCCGGTGGCGGATATCCAGCCTACCCATATCGATTCTGATCTGGAATGACAAAGGGCACCTGGGTGCCCTTTGTTCATGATCTGTTGAGCCAGGTTATTGGAACACTTCATGCAGAAAGGTTTTCATGGCCTCGAATGAGCGGCGGTCTGCTGCTGCGTTATAGGCTGCGCCTTTGCTGATGTCGGTTCCGACATGGGGCTGCGTAAACGAATGGACGGCCCCGCTGTAGGCGATGAATTGATAATCCACATTGGCGGCATTCATCTCTTTCATGAATGCATCCACCTGTTCCGGTTTGACATAGGGATCGATGGCTCCGTGTAGAACCAGCACTTTCCCTTTGATCTGTTTGGCGGTTTCCGGTGTCGGGTTGCCAAGATTGCCATGAAAGCTGATGGCACCCGCCACAGGAGTGCCCATGCGGGCCAACTCCAGCGCGGCCATTCCACCAAAGCAATAGCCCATCCCCACGATCTTGTCCGGGTTCACTTCCTTGCGCTCCTTCAGCCAGTCGTAACCGGCGGCCAGGCGGGCGTGCAGCAGGTCGCGGTCTTTATAAAACTGGCCGGATACCTTGGCCGCCTCGGGGCCAAACGCAGGGCGGACACCCTTGCCATAGATGTCGGCTGCAAACGCCACATAGCCCAGGTCGGCCAGCTGCTTGGCACGGCCTTTGACATAATCGCCCACGCCGGTCCAGTCATGGAAAATCAAGACAGCCGGGCGTTTGCCCTCCATCTTGTCTGGCCAGGCAAGATAGCCTTCCAGCTCGGTATCCCCCTGTTTGTAGGTGACCACCTCGCCTTTGGCTGCCAGGGCCATCTGGGAGGTTGCACACAATACCACACTGCAGAACACGGCACGCCAAGTGATCGTTTTCATGGACAGACTCCTTGTGGATGATGGGGTGAGACTGGGGCCGCCCAGATGAGGCTGGTCGGCACAGGCCATGAAACAGTGTCAAACCTGGCGCAGGGCTGGGGTCAGCGTATACCAACCTGTCAGCGATGCCTGAGCAAGGGTGTGCGGTGCGATGGCCTCACGCACCTGAGTGGCTGTGAATCTGCCCTCTACGGGGCAACGTTCGATATCCAGCGCGTACAACGTAAAGATATAGCGATGCCTGATACTGTCATTCCAGGGTGGGCAAGGGCCATCGTAGCCATAGTAGTTGCCATGCATGGCGGCATCCCCGGCAAACCAGGCGGTGTAATCATTGACCCCATGACGTGTGCCCGCAAAGGATGCGGGGCCGGCTTTGCCGCGCGGGGTCACACCATCGCTGTATTGACCTGCCTGGATGCCTTGCTGGTTGGGGTTGATATCGACCATGACCCAGTGGAAGAAATCCACCCGTGGCAGATCCGCAGGCACGACACGATCCTCTTGATTTACATCATCGCCTCGGCTCGGCACGTCCGGATCATGGCAGATCAACACCAATGAGCGGGTGTCAGCAGGCAAATCGTGCCAAGCCAGATCCGGGTTGCGGTTCGGGGCCAGGGTGACATGCTGCGTCGGGTCGATTTGACCAAAACAGTATTCAACAGGGATGGCTTCGCCTTCGCGAAAGGCGTGTGAGGTGAGATACATGATTGCTCCTGGCAACTGAGGTGCTGATGATGCGGTTCAGAGGGTTGTCGGCCTACAGCGGCAGGCCTTTGTTCAGTGGCGACGACGAGCGGGCTGAGTGAGCCCCGCGACTTCAGCCGATTTGCAGATACAGCGGGTTCTCTGGGTCGATGGCGCGGCCCATGTCACAAATGGTGCGCCAGATGGGCAACCCTTTGACCAAGGTCTCGAACCGTTCGGCGTATTCCGCAAACTTCGCCCGATCATTGTCTCGCTGGAAAATCTCGAACAACATCAGCCAGATGTCAAGCTGGTAGGGGTTGCGCTGTACCTCCTCCGCCAACAGCGAGATCGCCTGATCGTGCCAACCCTGTTTGAGAAAGATCTGCGCCTCTTCGATTAGCCAGCGCTCGTGGTCATTGACGATGATGATATCGTCGTGTTCGATATTGACATCACGGCCTTCGGCATGAGCAGTGGCTGCCTTTTCTGCGGCCCGTTGCGCCAGGTCATCGCTTGCCTGGCTGGGTGGGGCTTGGTCTGTAGCATCCACATTGGTGGCCAGATCGCGATCCGCCAAATGGCGGGCACGATACAGATAGACGAGATAGGCCACGCCACCCATGCCGCCCAGCAATAGCATCCAGAGCAGATAATCGACCCACACCGGCCAATGGTTGTGCGGACTATCATGAGCGAGCTGTGGTGCAGAGGGATGGCGGCTCACCGTAGAGGGTGCAGACTTGGCATTGCCGGTGTCGAGCTGCTGGCGCAACGCTGATAGCTGCTTTTCCAGACTGGTGATCTGATTGTTCAGCCTGAGCATATCGGCAGTCGCATCATCGGCGGCCATGGTCTGCAACAGAACCTGCCGCCGCTTCCTTTCTGCTTCACTCAAGGGCGGACGATTCAGGAATTGTGGGTCCAGTGTTTCTGAAATCCGTAGTTGAAAACCCTGCGTCATCGGCGCTGAGTCCATCTGCAAGGTGGGTACCTCGGTTTGCGCAATTCTCAGCTGGGCAGTCTGGGCTGCTGCTTGTCGTGGCGGCATGGGGGGGCGCTGTTTGGCTGGTTTGGCCGACACACCCGGCTGCCTCACCACCGTTTCCCGGTTTGTGTTGATCGGCGCAGGGGTCTCATCCGGCTCATCAACAAGCTGCGCCAGCTCGGCGGGATCGATCAGCACTGTGTATTCACGGGTCAGCTGTCCACCACCACAATTCAACTGCACTGCAAACCGCAGCACAGGCTCAGTGATGCCTTGCAGTGTGGACAGGCGGATTCTGCCTTGGCCATTGCCACGGGATTCCACCTGGATGCGCGTGTTTGAAAAGGGCAGACTGGCAGTGCTCTGCTCGATGGGCAGTACCCTTACGCAGCTGCTATCGACCTGATCATCCGACTCAGCCTGAAAGGCGATCTGGGCGCGAAACGGTTGCCCCAGGTGGCTCTTGACCCGGATATCCTCCAGAATGACCGCATGGGCCAATTGTGAAAGCAGGCAACTTGCAGCCAGCAGACCGGCCCAGGCGGGCTTTTGCCGGACATGACGAACCTGTCGGCTGTGTAGGGCAGCCGACACAATCGTTTCAATCTGTCGTTGCAATGTGCGGCCTCGCTGTGTCCAAGAAGCAAGGGTGCATGGAATCGTTCTCGTAAACGGGTGGGGTGGAATGTCCCCGAGTATCAGAATCGGCATGTTATTGGTGTCTATGTTGACAGTTTGCACCGCTTTTTGAATTCATTCTAGCAAGCAATGTGCCGCTTGGTTGTGACTTGGGCTCTGCACTGGTCGTGAAATGACATCGACCAGCCTTGATCAGGTTATCTCACCTCTGCACTTCATGCCGTGGCGGATGAGGGCAATCGCCCTATGTGGTGAGCTTTTTGGCATAATACGGCCTTCGTTTTTTTCGATGTCGATGCTCGTGGGCGCCTACCACCCGTGCCGCAGGCGCGAGCGGCCTGTATCCCAGGTCGATCACCATGATGAGCATCCAAGAGCCAGAATTTGAAAACACGCCATCTGCACGACCCTTGGGTTTCATTTGCCCCTGCCCATCCGCGCCGTCTGCGCCCCTGGCTGAATGAGCGTGGTTCGCTGACCGCCAGGTTGATATCGCACAGCAAACAATTCTGTGTCGAAGTCATCGAGCAGCGCCTCAAGCCAGTTCAGCACGATGAAGCCCGACTGGTGAAGCTCAACGCTCGTCGCAAAGGGCTGGTGCGAGAAGTCGTGCTAAGGTGTAATGGGGTGCCTGCCGTATTTGGCCATACGGTCGTCTGTCCGCAGCATCTGCGCAGAACGTGGCGGTTTCTGGCCCGACTGGGCAATCGCTCGCTTGGCAGCGTCTTGTTCGCCAATCCGTTGGTGGTGCGACAGCCCCTCCATTTCCAGCGGATCGATCGCCGTCATCCGTTGTATCGTCGCATGGCGACGCTCTTTCCTGATCTGCCTCCCACTTTGTGGGCCAGGCGTTCAGTCTTTTTGTTGAAACACTCACCAATGCTGGTGACAGAAGTCTTTCTGCCCGCTGTGCTGGATTTGCCAAGAAATGAACTGGACTCAACTCAAACAACGCCTGGATGACTACGAAAAACTGATGCGGCTGGACAAGCCTATCGGCATTCTGCTGTTGCTGTGGCCCACGCTGTGGGGTTTGTGGATCGCGGCGTATGGTACGCCCGGCTGGATGCTGATCTGGATCTTTGTGTTCGGTACGGTGTTGATGCGTTCAGCAGGCTGTGTGATCAATGACTATGCCGATCGTGACATCGACCCCCATGTGGCGCGTACCAAACAACGGCCATTGGCTGCACGGCGTGTCACCACCAAGGAAACCTTGCTGCTGGCGGGTACCTTGTCGATCTGCGCATTCCTGTTGATCTGGCCTTTGAATGCGCTGACCAAGTGGTTGTCCGTGCCCGCTCTGCTGCTGGCGGCCAGCTACCCTTTCACCAAGCGGTTTCTCGCCATTCCACAGGCCTATCTGGGTATTGCCTTCAGCTTCGGCATTCCCATGACCTTTGCCGCTGCGCAGGATAGGGTGCCATTGCTGGCCTGGATGCTGGTGCTGGTGAACATTTTCTGGGTGATTGCCTATGATACGGCGTACGCCATGGTGGATCGTGAAGATGACCTGAAGATTGGCATCAAGACCTCTGCCATCACCTTCGGCAACAAGGATGTCGCGGCGATCGTCATCTGTCATCTGCTGTTCCTGGCCGGCATGGCAGTGATCGGCCATCTGATCCGGATGAGCTGGGTCTACTACACCTGCCTGGGCTTGGCGCTGGCGTTGGTGGGCTATCAATATTACCTGATCAAGGATCGCATTCCCGAGCGGTGCTTCCGTGCATTTCTCGACAACAACTGGATCGGCTTGACGATCTTTGTCGGCACTTTTCTACATTATCTGCTGATCAACAAACGCTTCTGGTGAGCGCCTGCCATCAAGCCCGCCGGTCGCTGGCAGGCGAGGGGCGCGCGGCCTCGCGCTGGCGAATCTGCGAGATCGCCCTGGCCTGCATCCCCCCGGTCATGCCATCTCTGCCAGGCGGCCAATCAACGGATGACATTCCGCCGCAAGCATGGCATCGTAGCGCCCCGGAGCCTATGCTGCGAGAGGGGGCAAATTTGTTGAGTGAGTCGGTATCGGATGGGGCTCGACGCCTTTGCCGCTGACCACAATCCCGATGCAACTTGGTTGCTGCTGAATGCTTAGGCCCCCTTTTTCGTTCATCGTCATCCACCAGAATGCAGTCATGAAATCATCGCCTGTACTTGCCCTCATCACCTTGACGGCCAGCCTGTTGGCAGGCTGCACCACTCCGACAATACCCCAGACCCCAGCCTCGATCGAAGGTGTGGGCACCGCACCCAAGCAGACACCTACTGATACCGGCCTCAAAACAGAAATCATCGTGGCGCCGGAAAGCGAATTGACCCAATTCATCACGGCGACCCAACTCAAGATCAAGCGTCACATCAAGATCCCGAAAAATATGAAAGGTAACCCCGAGGCCGTGTTCTTTGTGACGCTTTCCCCCGCCATGAAGGTATTGAAGGTCGAGCGCAAAAAGAGCAGCGGTAATGCGGCGTATGACAAATCAGTCCAGAACGCTATCCTTAAAGCCTCTCCATTTCCACCCTGGCCCGCCAGCGAGCCATTACCGTCTGGACTGATGCTGAAATTCCGCCCTGGGGCTTAGTCCTCATTGATCAGGAACAAGGCGATCCTGTGTGACAGGACTCAGCCGCCGAGTGGGGGGATCGATACCCGGCTTTTGCATGGCTGTCTGTTTCATCTGGTCGCTGGCTTGAGGCCAGCGACACAGTGGCAGGAAATAGGCAACCGCTATTTCTGGTTGACCCATTTCCCATAGCGGAATCCACCGTCAAAATAGATATCCTTTCCGCCAGGGTTGATGACAGCGGTGGTGGTAAAGGTTTCATCGAGCACGTTGTCTTTCGCCATCAGCTTGGGCACCTTCATGGCGGGCACGCCCTCTTTCAGCAAGGGGTGCGGGTTGTTGACGCGGAGACGGTATTTGAACGATAGGTAGCGTGTCGCCCCCAGTTGCATCGTGGGCAGGGCATCCACGACTTTGTCCAGCTGGGCATCTCCCAGGCAGATGCGAGGGCGTGGCTGGGGGATATTGGGCTCTTGGTCATCGCGGTAGGCAATTTTGCCGGCAGCGGTCAACACATACATCTCCCGCGCTGGGCCGCCATCTTCGCTGACTGGGGTGGATTCAATCAAACCTGCGTCCTTCAAGGCTGTACAGCCGATACAGGTGTTGATGGCGGCGGGGAAGGGGCCTGCATACACGCACAGGGGGCTGGTTTGGGCCAGGTCAAGTTTCAACTGGTTGAGAATCGGCTCCCGGTATTGCGTTTCGATGTTGCCGGTACGTTTTCCACCCCAGATGAAGTAATAGACTGCGAACAGAAATAAACTGGCGATCAGGCTATAGAACAAGTTTTTCATCATTGGTACTTTGTATGGTCAGGTTGGGTGAACATGATTTCATGATGTGCGTCGATCGGATAGGGGCACCTGTCGTGGCCCCCCGTCAATATAGCCTGCGACATGGCAGAAGTGGCGTCCGATTGGCCGGCCCTCTTCATGAGACCGCACCGGCGGGATCGGGTGGGGTCAGGGTTGCTTGGAGGATTCATGCTGCGATGCGGACGGATGTGGTTGGTATTGCGTTGCGAGCTGCTCCAGCAGGCCGCTTTGTTTCAGTTTCTGGAATGCGTGTTCGAGGCGCGTGGCCTCAAAAGGCAGTTGGCGCGAGATGGCACATTGCAGCTGGTTACGGCTCTCGACGCGGGTGGCCAGCCGATAAGCCTGCCTGCCAGGGTCATTTTTCAGCAGGTGTGTGATCTGGATGTCCTTGGCGAGTAGGGCATCGATGCGTCCAATGATCAGTTTGCGATAAGCCTGCTGAACGCTGTTGGAATCATCCCGCTGAAAGCGTCCTTGGGCGATGGCCGCTTCCAGCGTCGGGTAGCGGTAGCTTTTCATCATCCCGACCCGTAATGTGTCCAGATCGGTCAGGTTGATGATATCTGGCGCATCTTTATGAATCAGGTAGCGTTCTTCTTCCTGAATGACCGGGATCGACCACCGCACGGCTTGCGGGTTTTTGAACCAGATCGGAGAGGTCAGGCAATTGATATGGGCGAGACCTGTTTCGGTGTCTTTTTCGATGCGGGCCCGGGAAGTCATGTAGTAGCTGGGGGTGAGGCCTGCAGCCAGCGCCAGGGCATCACCCAGCGTTTTCATCAGCCCGCCTTTCAGCTCGTTACCCTGGATGATGGTATAGGGGTCGGAGCTGCCTGGTTCAAAAGCAAAGATCAGCTTGTCCGCATGGGCGATGTTGGCGGCCAGAAGTGCTGGCAGTAAGACGATGAGCTGGTGTCGGGTCATGACGTAATGAGTGGCGATTCGCGCATTGCTTCATGATAGCTCTGATCTCGTGATGTCACTGGCTTTGTACACCACATGACGGCCAGCCACTTGGCGGGGAGGTCTATCTGACGGGGCTACCGGTGATGGTCGGGTTCGTGGCATATGGCGCGATGTCGGCGCCAGCAGGCGATGCCCAGCGCGAAGCCCATACAGGGCAGCCAAACCCATCTGAACTCAGACCACAGTACGATCAAGCCACGCTCGGACAGGAAGCGTGACAGGCCGATCGGGGACACGCGAATCATCTGAACAGGCGCAAAGAAGCGCTGATCCGACCAGGGCCACAGCAGCGCAATGCCCAGGCCGCCGGTGGTCAAGGTATCCAGCAGGCCGTGTGAGGCCATCGAGAAAAAGATGAACAGGCTGGCAATCGGAAAGCGGGCGTGCAGCGGCTTACCGCATAGACCAGCCAGTAAACCCGCCAGGGCGGCAAAAGCCAGCGAGTGGGTCATGCCACGATGACCCATGGCATGGGCGTAGGGAATACCGAATTTGAAAGCAAGCACATCCAGGTCAGGCAGCATGGCGGCCAACATACCCAGGGCCACCAACCGGCGGGGCAAGATGGCGCGACCACAAGCCAGCCCGATGGCGCATGGGACAACGGCATGGGTGAGGATGGTGGGCATGGTGTCATACAAAATCACCATCCGCCAAGAGTTGGCAGATGGTGATTTGAGAAGCAATGTGTAAACGGGCCGGGTGGCGCTGGCACGGTATCAGCCAGTGCTTCCTCGTTGCATTGCATATCCAGCCCCGGCAGATCACCTCTTGCTTGCAGGGCCGCCCCTATTGGGCTCAGGACTGGTGGTAGCGGGTGACGACTTCCACTTCCCGCTTCGAGCCGAGGAACACCGCCACGCGCTCATGTAAGGCCGTCGGTTGCAGGTCGAGAATCCGTTGGTGCCCGTTAGTGGCGGCACCACCTGCCTGCTCGATGATGAAGGACATCGGATTGGCCTCATACATCAGGCGCAATTTGCCGGGCTTGTTCGGCTCACGTGCATCACGGGGGTAGGTGAAAATGCCACCACGGGTCAGGATGCGATGCACGTCGGCCACCATCGAGGCCACCCAGCGCATATTGTAATCCTTGCCGCGTGGGCCCTCCTTGCCGGCCAGCAATTCGTCGATATAGCGCTTCACCGGGGCTTCCCAATGGCGCATATTGGACATGTTGATGGCGAATTCCTTGGTCTCTTCCGGCACGGTCATATTGGGGTGGGTCAAGATCCAGCTACCGATCTCGGCATCCAGCGTGAAACCATGGACGCCATTGCCCAAGGTCAACACCAGCATGGTCTGCGGGCCATAGACGGTATAACCGGCGGCGACCTGCTGGGTGCCAGGTTGCAGAAAGACCTTCTCATCGGTGCCATCCACACCGTCCGGGCAGCGCAACAGCGAGAAGATGGTGCCGACTGAGATATTCACATCGATGTTGGATGAGCCATCCAGCGGGTCGAACAGCAGCAGATAGCCACCCTTCGGGTAGTCGGTGGGAATCGGGTGCGGATGTTCCATTTCCTCCGACGCGATGGCGGCCAAGTGCCCGCCCCATTCGTTGGCATCCAGCAAGACCTCGTTGGCGATCACATCCAGTTTTTTCTGTGCTTCGCCCTGAATGTTGCCGGTGCCGGCCTCGCCCAGTACGCCAGCCAGCGCACCCTTGCGGATGGCGTGGTTGATTGCCTTACAGGCACGGGCGACGACTTCGATTGACAGGCGCAATTCTGCATCGATGGCGTTGTTTTTACGTTGTTGTTCGATCAGAAAGCGGCTTAGCGAAATTCGACTCATGTCAGTCTCTCAATGGATGGGTGCGTCGTATTATACCGGGAGTGAGCGTCGTGCTGGCCTGCATGCCGCCTTTACTGCAGAATAACAGGTTCCTAGGGCTTTGCAGGGCGAAATACGGCATGGGTTTTTTCGAAAAGCTGCGTGAAAAACCGGCTCATCCACTCACCAGTCCGCAAGCGGCGGATGCATGGTGGAAAGCCAACGAGCAACGGGAAGCAGCGGCGATACTGGATGCCACCCGTCATGCCATCGGGCAGTTCCTCACTCAGAAAGCCAGCCCGAGCGTGTCGCGACTGGCTGCATTGATTCAACTCGATGGCCTGGTCAACCCCACCTTCGAAATGGCGTATCTGCAATACGTGCAGAACCCACGCATGCCCGAGCAGCTGGAGCGGGAGATCTGGCATCGTTCGGTGCAGTTTTGCGAGACTTTGCTGCGGGCCTATCTGGTTTTCATCAAGGATTCGTCATCGAACAACCAGCGGAGCGAGGCACAGCTGCCGTTGATGTTGGCACGGTCTTTGCGCTATCTCGGCGCCCTCAATCGCTTCCATTATTTTCACAACCAGGTGCCGGATAAAAAGATCTGGGCGACCGCGAACCAACTCTACAGTTTGGCCGAGGTGGAAAAACGCGAGTCCGACATCATCCGTATCTACCCTGGTGCGCAAAAGGCGGAAACCTCCTGTGCCGATGAATTCATCCGTCTATCCATGCTCGGCACGGTCATCGGCTGTGGGCTGACCGTTCGCCAGCTGGATCTGGTGGATACCTGGCTGGCGTGGTTGTCGCCACATGTGGTGTTCGAGCACCTGCCATCCACCACCAGTGGTCAGTTCTGGGTGGATCTGACCGGCTTTGTCGGCACGACCCGCTACAAAGGTGAGCCTCGGGCACCGCGTGGTCGCTATTGGGGCATGTCAGAGTGGCTCTGCACGCTGATGAATGCCCGGCAGCACAAAGCCAGGCTGCCTGCCGCGCTGGTGGAATCCCTGTCGGTGACGGGCGCATCGGATCTGATCCGGCAACTGGAGCGTTGGTGGAGTCCTGAATACGATCTGCAGGCGCTGCGAACCAGCGAAAGGGTGGCGGTGACCGGTGAAATGCAAGTGTTGATCGGCCTGGATGTCATCGCCAAAGGGCTGCCGCCGCCAGCGCAGACCCAGCTGGAAGCGGGCAGGGGAATCGGGGATCGGGCGATGCTGGATATGCAGCAGTATGGCTTTGTCACCGATCGCACCAAGCAAGCGACGGCGAAGGAAGGTAAGGTTGCAACAGGAGTGACCAGCCAAGCCGAATGCTGGATCATGACCGATCGTAGTGAGCGGGGGGTGGGCTTGCAGGCCGATGCCAAGACCAAGCCACTGCAGACAGGTACGTTGCTGGGGGTCAGCATCGATGGCCGGCTGTGGGAGATTGGCATCATCAGGCGGGTGATGAATGAACAGAGCGAATCGCATCAATTCATCGGCGTTGAGCTGCTGGGTGCGCGGGCAGAGCCGCTGATCGTGCGCGGTGGGGTGGCTTTGGCACCCAGCGCACGCGGCCAGACTGGGTTGTTGATCAGCGCATCGGATAACCAGGTTGCCGATCAGCTGGCCTTGATTGTGCCCTATTCAGCCTATTGCCAAGGGGCAGAGTTGACTGTCGAACTCGATCAGCGGCAAGTCCGGTTCCGGATGAAGGAGACGTTGATCAAAGGCGACCATTGGTTGATGGCAGCAGCCGACAGATTGGGATAAGTATTCATGAGCGAGACCAAGACCAAAACGGCGGATTCTGGGCTGCGGCGTTTTCTGCGGGCGGTGCTGCGCAAGACAGATGTCAATGTCCGGGTGACCGATCTGCGCAGCGCGACCGAGCTGATTGAAGAGTTGCGCGAGCAGGATGCCCTGCAGGCGTTGCGGGAAATACACAGCGCACTGGTTGACCTCAATGGCCTGGATTGGCTGGGCCTCAAGGAGCGCATCCGCACCACTCAATATCTGGATGACAAATCCCGCCCGTTGTCAGACGAAGTGATTGCTCGCTTGTTTGCACCTGGCGCGGCAGATGCCTACTTGCTGAAAGCCTTGCCGGTAGTGACGCAGTCATGGAGCGAGTTGAGCACCTCATACCAGCGTTGTCTGGCCCAATTCGAAAAGGATGGCGGACATGCCGAGCAGGTGCTGGTGGTCAGCTCCCGAGCCATGGCGCTGACCTGCTACATGCTCGAATGCATGTTGTACCGGCACTACGAGGTGGGCGAGTCAACTTGGCGGTTGCTGCATGGTGCTTACCGCTTGGCGGAAAAGCATCAGGTAGTGGGCAAGCGTGAGTCGGAAACCGCCTTGACCCCTGGCCAGTGGCTGATGGTTGCGCACCTATTGGCGCGTATTCCCTATGGCCGGATGCTGCCGCAAGAAGTCCGTGCGGTGGCGGAATGGCTGCGGCAGGCGGTGAGCATGTGTCAATTGACGACCGGGATCAATGTCAGACGCGATGCGCTGTGCGTTGATCTGCATTTGAATGAGATGGCGCAGGGTGCGCGGCGCATCCTACAAAGTGAAGGGCATCGTGGCCTGGTCACGGACAAGTTGATGCAGGCTTGGTTGAAAAGCCCACCCTTGTCAGGGCGCCCGGTGCAATGGAAGGAAATCGTGCTGGACATCGGTTTTGCATGGAGTGGCAAACCGCGAGCATTCCGGCGCCGGGCGCAGCGTGAAAAGATGCAACGTGAAGTGTTGTTGCGTCATGGTGTCAACGATGTGCTGGCATTGTTGAAAAGCCCGGATGCGGCCCTGATGGAAAAATCCAACCATGAGCGTTACTCCTTTGAAAGCTGGTTTGGTGAGGAAGGTGGCATGGATGCACCCGATCCACGTGAGAAAGCCCAGCCAGGTTCATTGCTGATCGACCAGAGTGCCATCGGCGTCGCGATCCGGTTCCCCCGGCAGGATCGCTACGATGTACCTGTGGGCGAGTTGGTCGGCATCTATTCGGCTGGAGATGCCGCACCACGGATCGGTCGGGTTGCCCGCATCAACCGGCGGCTGAGCGGTGACATCGAGGTCGGTATCGAGCTGTTGGCGCTGCATGCCATGCCGATCGTGGTGCAGGACCCACAGACCAAGGTACGATTCGAGGCCATCCATGTGGCGCAGTCTGCCAACCCACTGTTTTCGGGCTGCTTGTTGCTACCCGCGACCCGAACAGGTATTGATGGTGTCTTCCTGGTGACCTTGGGCAACGGGGTGTTCAAGGCGCGGGTTGCTGCCGATGCCACCGTCAGCAATGCACGATTTGTGGTCTGCAAGCTGGAGAAGCTGGGTATCGCCTGACAGCGTGGGGGCCAGCAATGCGGTGGTGCCTGGGGCGATCAACGGCTATTCCTCATCGTTGGCATGGTGTTGGTATTCATGGGCCAGCCGGGCCTGCACCTCGGTGGGCACAGCGTCATATTGGGCCAGCGCCATGACATAAGACCCTCTGCCTGCGGTCATCGATTTAAGCCGGGCTGGGTAGTTGCTCAGCTCCGACAAGGGCACCTGCCCCCAGATCGATGCCATGCCCTGTGCCTGGGATTGGGTACCCATCACATGGCCACGTCGGCTGGTCAGATCAGCAGTGATGTCGCCCAGATTCGCTTCCGGACAGGTGATCTCCACCCTGACCACTGGCTCCAGCACGATGGGGCGTGCCGCCTTGATGGCGTCGATCATGGCTTTGCGACCCGCCATTTGAAAGGCGATGTCTTTCGAATCGACGGAGTGGTGTTTGCCGTCATAGACAGTCACCTTGAGATCGACCACCGGACAGCCCGACAGCGGGCCGCCTTCGAGCACACTGCGCACGCCTTTTTCGACCGAGGGGATGAATTGCCCCGGAATCACGCCCCCTTTCACTTCATCGACAAAGACAAAGCCCTGCCCGCGCGGCTGTGGCTCGACACGTAACATCACCTCCCCAAACTGGCCGGCGCCTCCGGTCTGCTTCTTATGTCGATGATGGCCTTCGGCGGCTTGGGTGATGGTTTCGCAGTATGGGATGCGGGGTGGCTGGGTGGTGATCTCCAGGCGATGCTGCTGGGTCATTTTGTCGAGCACGACGCGCATGTGCAGCTCACCCAAGCCGCGAATCACAGTCTCATGCGTGTGGGCAAGCTGCTCGACCTGAAAGCATGGGTCCTCCTGTTGCAATTTGTGCAGTACCTCTGCGATGCGCTGTTCATCACCCCGGCGCTTGGGCTCGATGGCCAGGCCGAACATAGGGGCGGGGAAGGTCAGGGGCTGCAGGTGGATGTGGTCCTCGTCATGTGAGTCATGCAGCACCGCGTCGAACACCAGCTCCTCCACCTTGGCCACGGCGCCCAGCTCGCCGGGGATCAGCTGCTCGACTTCGACATAGTGTTTGCCCTGCACCTTGAACAGATGCCCGACTTTGAAAGGCTTGCGGCCATCACCAACGAACAGTTGGCTATCCTTGCTTATGGTGCCCTGATGGACGCGAAATACCCCCATCTTGCCAACAAATGGGTCCATGACCACCTTGAACACATGGGCCAGCACATGTCCACTGGGGTCAGCGGTGGCGCGAAACGGCTGGGCTGCGTTGCCTTCACCCTTCAGAAACAAAGGCGGGTTGCCCTCCCGAGGGTGGGGGGCGAGCCTGACCAGCACATCCAGCAAGGCGTCGATACCCACACCTGTGCGGCTGGATGTGAAACAGACCGGGATGATGTGACCCTCCCGCAATGCCTGTTCGAATGGGGCGTGCAGTTGCTCTGGTGCAATGTCACCCTGTTCGAGATAGGTCGCCATCAGTGCTTCATCCACCTCGACCACTTGATCGACCAGTGCGCGATGGGCCTCGGCCACCGAGGAGAAATCCGCATCCCCCGCCGGGTTGAAGAAACAATCCACCACAGCAGTTGCGGACTGGGCGGGCAGATTGATCGGCAGTACCTCTTTGCCAAAGGCGGCCTGTAGCTGTGCCAGCAAACCCGGCAGATCAACCCGCTCGGCGTCCATCTTGTTGATGATGATCATCCGGCATAGCTTCCGCTCAGCTGCCCAGGCCATCATGCGAGATGTATTCAGCTCGATGCCATTCACGGCATTGACGACGATGAGCGCCGTATCCACCGCTGCCAACGCGCAGATGGCATGCCCGATGAAGTCAGGGTAGCCGGGGGTGTCGATCATCTCGATGGCTGCCTGTTGATGGGTGAAATGCACCAGCGATGCCTGTAAAGAGTGCCGATACTCGCGCTCCATCGGATCGAAATCACAGACCGTGTCGCCTCGTTCCACGGTGCCGACCCCGCCAATGGCGCCCGCACGATGCAACAGCATCTCTGCCAGTGTGGTTTTGCCGACATCAAAGTGGCCGACCAGGGCCACACTACGAATCGCTTCCACATTGCGAGCCATGGTGACGCTTTC
The DNA here is from genome assembly GCF_014202905.1 of Chitinivorax tropicus. Classification (NCBI taxonomy): domain Bacteria; kingdom Pseudomonadati; phylum Pseudomonadota; class Betaproteobacteria; genus Chitinivorax; species Chitinivorax tropicus. Next base: position 146,436 of record NZ_JACHHY010000005.1, read on the forward strand.
AAGGGGTGAGCATGGTTTCACTATAGCCGGACTCACGCACCAGCGCTGCTTGCGTGCTGATGTCGAAAGCCAACCCGCACAGATAGGTCGGTTGACGGGTTGGTTTTCCGCTATGATGCACGGCATTCCATGCGCCGCCGGTCGTCAACCCATCCGAGACTGGCAGGCGTTCGGCCAAACTGATGATAGCAAGGTGTGATGTTGTGTCTGATCTGATCGTACATGGCGGAACCCCACTCAATGGTCGCATTGAGCCTTCCGCCAACAAGAATGCTGTTCTACCCATTTTATGCGCCACGCTGTTGACGACTGAGCCGATCACATTGCATCGGCTGCCGAACATCACCGATGTGCGCAAAATTCTGGACGTCTTCCGCTCCATCGGCAGCCAGATCGATGGTGAGATCGAGTCCGGTACACTGACCATTTGCCATGCCCAGGCCCACTTTGATGAATCACGTCACCGATTGCCTGAGGAGATGCGCTCATCCATCATGCTAGTGCCGCCGTTGTTGCATCGATTCGGCGTGGCCCGTATCGAGAACGACGTGCAGGGCTGTACCCTGGGCGCTCGTGAAATCGATCCCCATGTCGAGGTGTTCAAGGGTTTTGGCGCAGCCATCGAGCAATCCCACGGCTCGCTGATCGCCCGTAGCCCGCAGCAGCTGGCTGCGCACCAGCACTGGCTTGACTATGCCTCGGTGACCACCAGCGAGAATTTTGCCATGTGCGCGGTGTTGGCCGATGGACAGTCCACGTTGGTCAATGCCGCTTGCGAGCCGCATGTACAGGAGTTCTGCGGCTTCCTGCAATTGATGGGGGCACAGATCGACGGGGTAGGCACCTCCAAGCTGGTCATCCAAGGGGTCGAGCAGTTGCGGGGCGTGGAATACACTTTCGTCGAGGACTATCACGAAGTGGTGACCTTCCTGGCACTGGGCGCGATCACCGGCGGCTCGGTGTCGGTCAGAAACACCGCCTATGAGCATTTTCCGTTGATCACGCGTACTTTCCGCAAGTTCGGGATCGAGCTGAGCCACCAAAATGGCTACACCACCAGCTTCGCCCCCAATGGGTTGATCGTTGAAGAACCCTTCACCAAGAATATCCTGCAGAAAGTCGAAGCCGCCCCCTGGCCTTATTTCCCAGTCGATCTGCTGCCCATCTTCATCGCCTTGGGCGCACGGGCATCGGGCAGCGCCTTGTTCTGGAACAAGGTCTATGACGGGGCATTGGGCTGGACCGCTGAGCTGGGTAAATTCGGCGCCCATGTCTTCCAGTCCGATCCGCATCGGGTGATCACCTTTGGCGGCAAGACATTGAGACCTGCTGAAGTCGAAAGCCCCTATATCATCCGTGTGGCCATCGCCTTGTTGATGTTGGCTGCCAGTATCGAAGGCCGATCCATCATCCGCAACGCATCACCAATCAGACGAGCCCATCCTGGCTTCGTGGAAAACCTGGTCAAGCTGGGTGCGAACATTGAATGGACTGAGTCGGACTGACCGGCGCCGTGCCTGATTCAGTGCTGACCCATCTCTGGCGCTGCCCATGGCGCGACTGCGGGATGGGTTGGCCGCCCAACGGATGGCCACCGCGCCTAGCCTGATTTGACGAAGCAATCGCGGCATATCCAATCAGACAGCAAATAGCTCTTCACCTGCTTATAGGTCGTGCGATTGCGATAGATGATCGCTTTGCCGCAGTTGCCACAGTGGGTATGCTCCCCCGCTGCCGTGCAATAGTGGCCGACCACCTTATGGATGGCTTTCACATCCAAGCCGAATTCATTGGCCAGCTGCTCGATGGCGTAGTGGAAGTGAGGTGGGTTGATCACCAGCCAGTATTTCTGGCACAGATCAACCGCGCCGGGCTCTTGGCTGTTGAATTTCAAGATGATGTCCGCTGCGGCTGACATCACTTGTGGATCGGCCCTGTCTGGCTCAAGGGCATCGGGTGGCGGGTGTCCAGTGTTCATGGGGATTCCTTGTCTGTGCCGTGGCCATGAAATCATGTCAACAGAGCCCAGCCAAAGTCTCGGTGGGCTTCGAAGCAAGGTATTGTTTCCAATCACTTATAGCGCCCACTATATCACGCACTGGTTGCCCCAGCCTGCCGGGTGTCGGGTGGGGCATTGATGCGGGGGCCGCCTGCTCCGGTGTTGTCGCTGGCATGGGCGGGAGCCTGCCTGGCCGCACATCACGGTAACGTAGTCGTTTTGCAATCCATGGATAAGCTGTTGCGGGATGCCCTCTGGCGGGATTCATGCCATGATGTGTCAAGGCAACATGAAGGAGATGGCGATGACGAATGCACGTTCCCCCGATCCCGCTTCCCTGGCCATGCAGTGGCAGGATGTCATGCAACGCAGCCAGCGGATGTTGGCCGACTTTCTGTCGCGGCAGGATCAAGAACAATTCAGTGTGCTCGACCCGACCATGGTCGGGCGACTGATGCAGGATTGGTCGCGCCAGTGGTTGGCCCACCCGCAGCAAGCGTGGCAACAGCAAATGGCATTCTGGCAGGATGCGGCAGCGCTCTGGCGACAGTCATTTGAGCATTGGGCGTTGCAAGCCAAAGTCGAGCCGGTGGTGGCACCTATGCAGGGCGACAAGCGCTTCAAGGATGAGACCTGGGCACAACATGCGGTGTTCGACTTCATCAAGCAATCCTATCTGTTGACTGCCAACCATGCGTTGGCTGCCGTGGAGCACACAGAGGGGCTGGATGGGCACACCCGTAAGCAGGTTGCGTTCTACATGCGGCAATTTGTCGATGCCATGTCGCCCACCAATTTTGCTGCCACCAATCCGCAAGTGATCAAGGAAACCCTGGAAACCAATGGTGAGAATCTGATCCAGGGTTTGCGTCATCTGCTGGATGACCTGGAACGGGGAAATGGCCGGCTGGCAACCCGGATGACTGACCTCTCGGCATTCAGGCTGGGTGAGAACATTGCCACCACCCCCGGCAAGGTTGTCTTCCAGAATGCGCTGATGCAGTTGATCCAATACGCCCCGAGTACGGAAAAGGTTTTTCAACGGCCTTTGTTGGTGATTCCACCTTGGATCAACAAGTACTACATTCTGGATCTGAAGCCCAAGAACTCACTGATCAAATGGGCGGTGGATCAGGGGCATACGGTATTTGTCATCAGCTGGGTCAACCCTGATGCCTCGCTACGGAACAAGCATTTCGAAGACTATATGCAAGAAGGGCCGTTGGCGGCATTGGATGCGATTCAGCAGGCAACGGGTGAAAAAGACGTCAAGGCGTTGGCATACTGTATCGGTGGGACGCTGCTGGCCTCAACGTTGGCCTATATGGCGGCCAGACGTGATAGCCGTATCAAATCCGCCACCTTCATGACCACCTTGATGGATTTCTCGGACATCGGTGAGCTGGAAGTCTTTGTCGATGAGGCACAGATTGCCCGTCTGGAAGCCTATATGGACAAGAAAGGCTATCTGGAAGGGCATCAGATGGCGGAGGTCTTCAATCTGTTGCGTGAAAATGACCTGATCTGGTCATTTGTCATCAACAACTACCTGATGGGCCGCGAGCCCATGGCGTTTGATCTGTTGTACTGGAATTCAGACTCCACCCGCATGCCAGCTGCCATGCATGGGTTCTACCTGCGCAATATGTACCTGTACAACCGCTTGCGTGAGCCGGCAGGTATCACGCTGGCTGGTGTGCCCATCGACCTGCGTAAGATCAAAACCCCTGCATATTGGATATCGACCCGCGAGGACCATATTGCCCCCTGGAAGACCACCTATCTCGGCACGCGCCTGCTGACCGGGCCCAAGCGCTTTGTCTTGGGGGGATCAGGCCACATCGCCGGCATTGTGAACCCACCCAGCGCCAATAAATATGGCTACATGACCAATGAGGTGATCTGCGAGACGGCAGAGGAATGGCTGCAAGATGCCCAGGCACATGAAGGCTCGTGGTGGCAGGACTGGGCGGAATGGGTCAAGCCCTTCAATGGCAAGCTGGTGGCGGCAAGAACCCCTGGTGCTGGTCAGCTGCCCGCACTGGACGATGCACCAGGCAGCTATGTCAAACTGCGTCTTTGACCGTCGATCCGACCCTGCCTAGCCAGCACCCGTCTCCGGCAGCCTTATCATTGGGGGAGTGGGATGAGGTGCGTCACCCGACCAGGATCTTGATCAGGCGCCCAAGGCTTTCAGAATCGCTTCGGCATCTTCGCTGCAGTGTGCCAAGACCGCTCGGATCTTGTTGTAAACCTGTGCGGCTTCTTGCGGGTGTTTGCCAAATGGCACCAGATTGTGATGTTTCCACCCGGCAGCGGCAATCACCCTTTTGTGGAAATCCGAGGCTGCAGTGCCGCCCCCGGCAATTTGCATCAGGGCGCGGTCGATCAATACATGGGGAAATGGGTTGCGGGAGATGGTGCCGAAATGCTCAGGTTTGACTTCATCGAATTCCATACCAAAATCTCCTGGTTGATGAATATATCAAAGCCTAGTTATCGACTTTTTTCCATCCTGATTTGTCGCATGTGTGAAAAAAACGGGAGGCAGGGAGCTGATCGTCATCCGGGCATTGCCCGGATCAGCTCAGCTCAACTCAACCGATCAGATATTGGCAAAATTGAGATAGATCATATTGGTGTCGCAATAGCTTGAACCATCGGCATTCAACACCTGCTGGTAGTGGAGATAATTGCCAGCAACCCCTGGGCTGTTGGTAAGGGTGACGACATCGATATTGTTGACCAGCGGGGTGCGATCTCCTGCCATATGTTGGTGCCACGCCATTCAAAGTGTAGCCCCGCTGGCAGCGGGCTGATGACGATCTTGTGGTAAAGCGTGGCAGGGTTGTTCAGGGGCACGGTGACAGGTATGGACAACGAATCGACGTGGATTGGGCAGAGTTGGTGGTACATCGTGTTTGTGTACACCGCACCAGTGAACGGCAAGGGAGCGATAGCTGCAGAAATGGCCAGTACAGAGGAATCAGCTTCATCGTTCACCGTCATGTAAAAAGTGAAATATGAGCTCACCCAGAAAAAGTAAGCTGGTTTTCGGGGGAATCAATATGGGCTGGCCAGTGCAAAGAAGGCTAACTGATTGAGTTGTATGTTGTAAACAATATTGGATATGTGGCAAGTAGACTGTTTTGATATGTAATTTAATTATTGTTTATCGATTTTTGTTAAACCATATTTTTTCATAAGCTTCCTGGTAACCGAGTTGAGCGTCGATGTCTCGGTTGCCGATTGCCTTCAACATGTCGCGCGTCACCAATATCGGGCTCGTCGTGTAGCCACTGGGGGGCTGGCCCGCAAATGCACGATTCAATTCATCCACCATCTGCCAGCCTTGGGCATTCAGTGGTTCGGCAACGGTTGCGATCTGTTGCGATAAGCCGCCGCGAATGCGGTTGATGGCTTTACTTGAGCCATCGCCCGCAGAGATATTTCGAATGTCCGGGCGGCGGATTTGCCGTAATGGAAAATTCATCTCGTCGAAATACACATCATTGATTGCCAAGGTGTGTGTCCATTGTTTACCGAATTGCTGATTGAGCTTATTGACCAAGGGGCCGATGGTTTCCGTCACCTCATTGATGGGGACATCTTCCACGGCCAGCACCTTGCAATGTCCGCATTGCTCAATGATTTTTTTCATGGCATCGGATTTGGCAACGGCGATTTCGAAACGGCGGTCGGTCAAGATCACAACGCCCATTGGCCTATTGGCCTGCTGAATAGCGTAATCTGCTGCCAGCTTGGCGACCGCCATGGCATCTGTGGTGACATTGACGTACAGTGATTTGCTTGGGCCTGCTTTGGCGCTTGCGTGCTAGCCGATCAGCTTGATTTGCTGGCGCTGAGCATAGGAAACCAGATCGGTCATGTAGGTGGGAGAGATGCCGCCCAGGACGATTGCATGTGGCTTTTGCTCGATGGTCTTGGCAAACGCCACACGCGTCATCTGCAGATCGCCTCGACCATCCATCGCCTGCACCTGCCAATCCAGCAGTGCCGCAGCAGCCGAAAATGCACGATAGCGACTGGTGATGCCACCGTTGCGATAGTCCTGTGCGATGAATACGATCTGTTGTTTGCCGAGTTGGGCAGGCGGGCCGCTGGTGGGGCCATCCCATGGCTGTAGTATGGTTGCCTGTGCGGCGATGGTCACCGCAATCATCCATACCATGCCGAATAGTAGGCCTGACGCCAGTCTGAGCTGCATCTATGCTCCTGAATTGTGTCAACATAACTCAGGTTTCTGCTTTATGTTGTTCGGATTCAAACAGGTGCTTGAGTTCCTCCTGCGCTTGTTGCGCAGACTGCATCAACAGGTGTTCGTCTTGATAGACCGCATGCTGCCGACGCAGTAGATCCAGATCTGCCTGTTCAAAGGTATCGACGCTTTGTCGGGCTTTTTGCTCATCCAGCCCCATTTCGCCAAGAACGGCTTGAGCCATGTCTAAACTTGACCCGAATGTTTCACGATAGATGGCTTTGGCACCCGCGTCCATCAGCTTGTATGCATGGTAGCGATTACGTGCCCGGGCATAGACAGGAACGTGGGGGAAGTGTCGTCGCATCAGCTCGGCAGTCTTGATCGAGGTATCGACATCGTCCAGCGCCAGCACAAAGAGCCGGGCCTTGCCTGTGCCGGCTGCTTCCAGCAGCTCCAGGCGGGAGGCATCGCCATAGTAGATCTGGTTGCCGAATTTTCTGACGAAATCCACCTGTTGTGTGCTTTTATCCAGTGCGGTGAATGGGATATGTTGCATGTGGAGGATACGCGCCACAATCTGTCCAAACCGGCCAAAGCCCGCGATGATGACGGGTTTGTCGTGATCTTCGATCTGGTCGAATTCACGTTCGGTTGTCCGTTCCAGCCAGGGCGCAATCAGCTTGTCGTAAGCAATGAAGAGGAAGGGAGCGATCAGCATCGACAGGGTGACTGCAACCACCAGCGTATCATTGAGGGCGGTGGAGATGATCTTTTCCGTTGTGGCCACACTGAACAATACGAACGCGAATTCGCCGCCCTGAGATAAGGTGATGCCCAGCTTCACGGCAGTGGCCCGGTCTGCTCCCGTGATCCGAGCCAGGATCAGCAGCACGAGTGTCTTGGCGGCAATCAAGCCCAATGTCAGTGCCAGCACCTTGAGTGGGTGCGCCAGCATGATTCCCAGGTTGGCTGTCATGCCGACGGCAATGAAGAACAGGCCCAGCAGCAAGCCCTTGAATGGATCAATGTTCGCTTCCAGCTCGTGTCGGTATTCCGAATCCGCCAGCATGACACCCGCCAGGAAAGCACCCAGCGACATGGACAGCCCGGCCCATTGCAGCAGGACTGCATTGCCGATGACCACCAACAGCGCGGCAGCGGTGAAGAGCTCCTTGGCGCCGCTGCGGGCAACGTAACGGAAGGCGGGGCGCAGCAGATAGTGTCCGGCACCGATCACGCCCAATACCGTTCCGATGGCGCGGGCTGCATCTCCCCAGTCCAGACCGCCTTCGCCTGAGCGAACCGGGGAAAGCAGCGGGATCAACGCCAGCAGCGGAATGACGGCAATGTCCTGAAACAGTAGGATGGAAAACGCATCCCGGCCATGGCGGGCGGTCAGCTCTTGCCGTTCCGCCAGAGTTTGCAACACAAAGGCAGTGGATGACATGGCCAGCCCCAGCCCGACGATCAGGGCGCTTTTCCAGGTCAGGCCTTGCCAGATGGCAAAACCACCCAGTACCAGACCACTCAGGATGACCTGTGCGCCACCCAGGCCGAATACGGGCCGACGTAATACCCATAACCGCGAGGGCTCCAGCTCCAGCCCGATCACGAACAAGAGCAGGATCACACCCAGCTCGGACACATGCAGAACCTGCTCGACGTTGTCGATCAGCTTCAAGCCCCAAGGGCCGATCACTACGCCCGCGATCAAGTACCCGAGCACCGCCCCGAGCCCCAGTTTGCGGAACAAGGGCACGATGGTGACCGCAACGGCCAGAAAGAGAATGGTTTGAGAGAGATAAGCCACAGCGGGTCAGGTTCCTTTCTTTCCATGCCAACACAATCCAGCCGCGTCATGCGATAAAGGATGAGTGGTTTGCAGACCCAGAGAATATCAACAGGAATGCAGGCCAGCCAGCGTCTGGGGCCGATGGGCGGGTCATACGAGGGGCATTTTGCCCCCTGTTGCCCACTTTAAGGCTGCCAACTGACGCCTGCCGCGATTGGATTACCGCTTGTCGTTGGGCTGCTTCGTCAAATGGGTAGGGCGCCTTTCAGCAGTTGTCGTAACGCAATCGACAACTCATTGAAGAAATCCGGGCGGGCATGCCTGAATTCTTCCTGCTCGACCAGGCAACGGACATTCTCCGGCCAATCCAGCACTTGCCATAAGCCGATGGTCAGCGCATAGGTGCGGCTGAGCAAGCGATGGCCATCGCCTGGGTTGAGGGCGGGCAGGGCTTGTTCCAGCCGAGCGCCGAGCTGGCCGAGCTGGCGTAGCAACTCTGCCTTGAATTGCAAGGCGATCTGCTGATCCAGGTTCTGCTCCAGCACGGCATTGGTCATCGCCGCCAGCCTGAGGAAATCAGGCTGATCCGCCACTTGCGCCACATAGCGGTTCACATAGGCATCCAATAAGGCCTGGGGCTGGGTGGCGTGCTCGGTCACGACCTGTTCGATTTCCCGCAGCACGCGGTGGAATCCCTCTTCCAGCAAGGCCAGGAAGATTTCCTCCTTGGTCTTGAAGTAGAGATAGACCGTGCCTTTGGCCAAACCACACGCTTCAGCGATCCGGCTTACCGAGGGCAATTCACGGGTGTTATCGTGGTAGAGGCGCAATGCCGCATCCAGAATGGATTGGCGCTTCAGTTTCTTTTCGTCATCATCAATGGCGCGAATGCGAGCCATGGTTCTTCCCTGTGGCTGAGATCAATGGCGGGCATCGTGCAGATTGACCGGTTCATCCGTCTCGGATGGCTTTGCCAAACACAAAATGGCTGCACGGTGGTTTGCCCGTTCGGGTGGCTTGGGTGCTGATCACTTGGCAGTGCGCTCCGCTCGGCAGCGCCAAGTACCCGACCATCCTGTTGCCAACACCAGACAAACGACAGATTACCCCAGATTCCTGTACGGGATTGGTTACGTTATAGCTCACCACACTTTAGGGCGTGATGCGCCGGCATCTTTGCCAGACAGCTGGTTTACAGGCGGATCATTCGATCCTTGGCGGGGCAGGTGTGCACTGTACGTGATGCAGGCTCTGTCAGCGCGGCCTCATGACAGGGCCGCCCAGCCATGCAGACAGCACCCGGCAAAGGGGAATGTGACTTGTAATTCTTAGGAGAGTTCGCGACAGAATGAAAAAACGCGCATGGATGGCTGAAAATCAAGCCAATTTGAGCCGGTGATCGCTTGAAATGCATCGTGTGAGGTGGGCCGGCCATGCGACCGAGCTTGCCAAGTCAGGCGTCGTCCTGAAGAATACGGGCGCAAACGACTCTACTAATCACATCAACCTTTAATATGTCCGGATTCAGATATGAAGCGCTGGATGCCGCCTCAGGCAAGACCCTGAAAGGCGTGCTGGAAGCCGACAATGCCCGCTTGGCCCGCCAGACCTTGCGCGAACAAGGTTTGATGGTCGTCGAGATCAGCGAAATCGTCACTGATGCCGACAAAGCGAGTGGCGGCAGCCGACGTGGCGGGGTGTCCATAGCACAGCTTGCGTTGATGACGCGCCAGCTGTCCACCTTGTTGGATGCCGGGCTGACCATCGAACAAGCGTTGAATGTGGTGATCGAACAATCGGAAGCCCCGCGCGAGCGCGAGGTACTGGCCGCCGTGCGGAGCGAGATTCTGGCGGGGATCAGCCTCAGCAATGCCTTGGGGCAGCACCCCAAGGTCTTCCCGGATCTGTACCGAACCCTGGTCGGCGCGGGCGAGGAGTCCGGCAAGCTGCCCGAGGTCATGCGGCGCCTGGCAGAATACATCGAGTCCCGCCATGCCCTGCGCTCCAAGGTCATGCTGGCCTTCATTTATCCAGCCATCATCACGGCGGTGTCGATTTTGGTGGTGACCGGCCTGCTGACCTATGTGGTGCCGCAGGTGGTCAATGTGTTCCAGAACACGCATCAGCAGCTACCGCTGCTCACCCGTGGCCTGCTGGCGGTGTCGGACGCCGTCAGGGTCGGGGGCCTGCCGTTCGCGGTGGTGCTGGCATTGGCTGTCTTTTTGTTCCTGCGGGCCTTGAAAAACGAAGCTGTGCGCCTGCGGTTTGACCGTGCCTTGCTGGCGATGCCCCTGCTTGGCCGCATGTCGCGTTCCATCGGCACTGCCCGCCTGGCGAGCACCTTGGCGATTCTGGTCGGCTCGGGTGTGCCCATGTTGAATGCGATGACCGCTGCGTCGGGTGTGGTGGATAATCGTGCCCTGCGCGAAGCGGTGAAGGAATCCACCAAACAGGTTCGCGAAGGGCTGAGCCTGTCGCGGGCGCTGGCGGTCAGCAAGCTCTTTCCTCCGGTCTTGATCCACCTGATTGCCAGCGGCGAAGCATCCGGGCGTCTGGAACATATGTTGGATCGCGCTGCCAAACAGCAGAGTGATGAGCTGGAGACCCGCGTTGCCACCATCACAGGTTTGATGGAACCCTTGCTGATTCTGTTGATGGGTGCAGTGGTGCTGGTGATCGTGCTGGCCATCTTGCTGCCTGTCTTCGAAATGAATCAATTGATCAAATAAGTGGCCATTGCTGGCCGACTGCAAAGGACCGAATATGCAACACAAACGTCAACAAGGTTTTACGCTGATCGAGATCATGGTGGTGATCGTGATCCTGGGTGTGCTGGCTGCCTTGGTGGTGCCCAAGGTGATGGAGCGTCCGGATCAGGCGCGGGTGGTGGCGGCAAAACATGATATCGGTGCCATCGTGCAGGCACTGAAACTCTACAAGCTGGATAACACCGCCTATCCGACCACTGAGCAGGGCTTGAAAGCCCTGGTGCAGAAACCGACCGTCCCCCCGATTCCCAATAATTGGAAAACCGGTGGTTATCTGGACAAATTGCCCCAAGACCCGTGGGGGCGGGACTACCAATACCTGAGCCCCGGCATTCATGGCGAAATCGACATTTTCAGCTACGGTGCTGATGGCGCTGCCGGTGGCGAAGGCTCTGATGCGGACATTGGGTCCTGGTAAGCCGATCATCCATGTCAGCATTACGTGCGGCTCGTGACAGCCGAGGGTTCACACTGATCGAAATCATCGTGGTGGTGCTGATCATCAGCATTGTCATCACGCTGGCGGCAGTTCGGCTCGATCCGGGGCAATCGCGTCAACTACGTGATGAAGCCGAGCGACTGGCGCTGCTGTTTGAGACGGCCCGTGACGAGGCGGTGGCCAGTGGCGAGCCGATCGGGTGGGCAACCGATGGGACGACCTATCGGTTCTACCGGCGCGAAAACAACGATTGGGTGGCGTTCGATGCCAAGTCTGATCTGCACGAGCGGACGCTGCCTGATGCCATGCACATCGACCAGATCCAGATGAGCCTGCAGCCTTTGCCCGCTGACGGTCGCCTGCTGTTCATGCCCTCGGGTGTCAACGAGCTGTTCGCCATGCGCTTTGCGCTGGGTGAAAAGCGACTCAAGCTGCGCACGGATGTGCTGGGCCGGGTCTTTTTGGAGGATCAGCCCGATGCCGTCAATTAGCACCAAATCGCCTGCAAACGGGTTCACGCTGATCGAGGTGCTGATAGCGTTGGTGATATTGGCCGTGGCGCTGGCTGCGGCAATGCGTGCGACATCCGGCCTGATCAGCTCGGTATCGGAAATGAAGACCCGCTTGGCTGCGGGCTGGGTTGCCCAGAACCGGCTGAATGAGCACAACGCCCTGCGGGATTTTCCTGAAGTGGGCTCGACCCATGGCAAAGCCGAGCAGGCAGGCATCAAATTCAGCTGGCGAGAGGACGTGAGCGGCACGCCCAACAAGGACTTTCGCCGCATTGAGATCAAAGTGTTCATGGGTGAGCAGACTGATTACGCTTCGGCACAATTGATTGGGTACCTGACGCGTGCCGGCAAATAACCCCCTATTCATGCGCCATCAGACCCAGCGCGGTTTCACGCTATTGGAGCTGCTGGTGGCATTGATCGTATTCGCCATCATGTCGGTGATCGCCTATGGCGGGCTGGACCGCATCATGGCAGTAAGGGCGCGGCTGGACGCCGAGAACCGGAAATGGCGGGAGTTGACGCTGATTCTCGGGCGCATGGAAGAGGACATCAGCTTGGCTGTCAATCGACCCTACCGTGATACCTTTGGCAACGTCAAAGACCCGGTGGCTGGCAACCCGCAGCTATTCAATGCCGACGACGCCAACCTGCATATCGTGCGGGTTGGCCCGGCCAACGGCAAAGGCGGCACCGGTGAGCCAATGCATGTCGGCTACCGGCTGCGAGAAGGGCGGCTGGAGATGGTGCGATGGGCCATGTTGGATCAACCCATGCGTGATACCCCGCAGGTCGATGTGTTGCTGCCGCAGGTCAAAGGGTTCGATGTCGGGTTCATGAATGATCAAGGTAGCTGGGATGCCCGATGGCCCCCAGCCGGGCAACAGGCAGTCATGCCCAGAGCCATCCGGATCGTGATCACCTTGAACAGTGGCGAGGTCATCGACCGCTTGTGGGCTTTGCCATGAGAAAACAACAAGGTGTAGCGATCATCACGGCTGTGCTGGTGGTGGCTATCGTGGCAGCCATTGTGTTCTTCATGGCCTGGCGGGAGCAGTTGTGGATTCGGGTGGTGGAAAACCAGCGTGATGCGGCTGAAGCCAAAGCCATCGCATTGGCCTCTTTGAATCTGGCACGGGTTTCGTTGCGCGGCGATGCCAGTGGCGGGCAGGCGTATGACCACCCTGGCGAGGCATGGGCTGTGCCGATTGCCAAAATGCCAGTTGAGCGGGGTGAGGCAGGGGGCGAGATTCGCGATCTGCAAGGCTTGTTCAACCTCAACAGCCTGACCAACGACAAAGGCGACCCCAACCCGCAGATCATCAAGGCTTATAAGCGGTTATTGCAACAACTGCAATTGCCGGAGGATCTCGCCCACAGCCTGCTGGATTGGTTGGATCAGAATCCCGATGTATCCATACCCGGCGGGGCCGAGGACATGGATTACCTGAACCTGCCCGTGCCATATCGCGCTGCCAACCGGCAGATGAGTGATCTGTCTGAGCTGCAGCGCGTCAAAGGATACACGGCGGAGGCGATTGAAAAGCTGCGGCCTTTTGTCACGGTGCTGCCAGTCGGTACAACGGAAGAGGGTGCCAAGATCAATGCCAACTTCGCCCCGGCAGAAGTGCTGGTGGCTGTCGTGGATGGCTTGGACCTGCCCACAGCACAGCAGTTGACGCGCCAGCGCAAGAGCACACCGTTCAAAAGCCTGGAAGAGGTCAAAACAAATTTGCCAGAGCCCTTGAAAGACAAGGTGACCTTGCTGACGGTGCAGACCATCTATTTCGAGGCGCGCATCACCGCCCGATTTGGCCGCGTTGCTTTGACCTATGTCGCGCTGCTCAAGCGGGAGGCTGGTAGCAGCAGTCTGCCCACCGTCCTGATGTTGAAGCGGCTTTGAAACCCTGCCCGCCGCAGCCGATATAACAGTGTTTGGTATTTCTGGCCGAGCACGTAAAATGCGGTGGCAGAACAGATTAAATGTATTGAAGCCGGTTATCGATGACTGAGGGGATGCCCTCACGCCATATCGTCAATCGATGAATTTTGGGCGGGTGATCTCACCTGCCTGCAACCCGCCGGGCAGCCGCCCGGCCTGAGAAGAAGAACAGCCAGCGTGCATCGTTTACGTCTTTCCATATCTCAAGGGCCAGGTCTGGACGAGCCCCAGATCGATTGGGTGGTTACCCAGGCAGATGGCCGTGTGCTTGAGCGGGGCCAGGGCGACCCTGGCCATTATCGGCAGAGTCGATTCGTCGAATTGATTGTGCCCGCCGCCCAGACTTTGCATACCGAAATCACTCTGCCGACTACATCCCGCAAGCAAGCCAGCAAAGTGGCGGCCTTTGCGCTGGAAGAGCGTCTGATGACGGCGCCCGAGCAGGCCCATATCGCGCTGGGTGCGCCGCAGGACAGGCGTTTCCCGGTTGTGGTCATGGGCAAGCCACTCCTGAAGCGGTGCCTGGATGCCCTGCAGCAGCTGGGATTGAAGCCAGTCGCGGCATACAGCATGGCGGCCATGTTACCGGCTGGAGATACCAGCTGGCATGGTGTGATCGACCAGCAACAAGGCTATCTGCGAACTGGCCCGAACGAAGGCGTCAGCTTTGACCCCAGCAGCAGCCAGCTGCCCGCCGAGATCGTGCTGGCCTTGAAGCATGCCAGCCAGCCACCGGAAAAACTGGTGTTCCATGTGGGTGAGGGCGGCGTGCCAGCCGGATGGCATGCAATCGGGGTGGCGATCGAATCCGCCCCGCTGCTGGATTGGGGGGCGGCTGGCGTGCATGATGGCGCGGTCAACTTGCTGCAGGGTGAGTTCGGCGGTGCACAGACCATCGAGGTGGATTGGAAACGCTTCAAGCCAACCCTGTGGCTGGCTGGGATTGCATTGGCAATCTATATGGGCGCCACCATCATGGATTGGGGCATGTTGTCGGCACAACGGAAAAGCCTCAACAAGCAGATGGAAGCCGAGCTGCGGAAGGTGATGCCCGTCGGGCCGATCATTGACCCCTTGGCACAAGCCAAACAATTGATCGTCAAAGCACCCGATGCCCGTGCGCCAGCGCCGGAGAGCCTGATTGGTCGCTTGCTGCCGCTGGGGCCGTTGTTGGGCGATGCGACCGCCATCCGGCTGGATTACGGCCCGGGTGGGTTGAAGCTGGACTGTAAAGTGGCCAGTCAAGCGGTGGCGGATGCCTTGCTGCAGCGCCTGAAGACCGCCAATCTGCCAGCCAAACTGGAATCGGTCACGGCGGCTGATAGTGGTGGCATGGTCGCTAAATTCACCATTGCGGGAAAAGCCCAATGAAAGCGCAATTACTTCAATTCTGGCAGCAGCGCGAGCCGCGTGAGCGCTTGATCCTGATGATCGGCGGCATATTTTTGCTGATTGCTTTGTTGTATGCCCTGATCTGGGACCCGATACTGGCCGAGCGCAAGCGATTGACCCGTATGGTGCCACGGATGCAGCAGGATCTGGTCGAGCTGAAAGGTATTGTCGAACAGGTCAAGGGCATGCCGGCCAAGGTCGGGAAGCAGCCTGTGCAGACCGCACTGGAAAACACACTGCGGGCCGCTGGAATCAATGACCTGCAGGTGAGTGGCAATGCCAGCCAGGCCAATGCCGATATCAAGCAGGCATCGTTTGCCGCGTTGACGACCGCCCTTGCCAGGCTGCACGACGAGCAAGGCATCGACGTGACCACGCTGCAGGTGGATGCATTGCAGGACCCTGGACAGGTGAAGGCGCAGTTGCAGGCGGTTCGTCCATGATCCGTAAGATCCTTGTGATCGCCCTGTTGTACCTGCTGTTCCTGGTGTCCACCGCCCCTGCCAGCTTGTTGCCAATGGTGTTGGATAAGGTGCTGCCTGGTCGGATCGGGCTGATCGGGTTGTCCGGTAGTATCTGGCAGGGACATGCTCAGCAACTGACATTGGATGGACAGGTGCTGGCTGACAAGCTGGACTGGTCACTCTCTGCCTGGCGCCTGCTGACAGGCCGATTGGGCATCGACCTGCAAGCCACGCAGGGCAAGGCAAAAGTGGTGGCCGATACTGATTCGATTTTACTGAAGGAGACGCAGCTGTCCCTGCCGTTGCCGCTGCTGGGTCAGGTAGTCAAACCCATTGGCCTGTACCAGCTGACAGGGCAAGGTGCGCTGAATACGCAGCAGTTCGAGTGGGATCGTGGCGTGGCCAGCGGTGAGCTGGTCATTGAGTGGCGCCAGGCGGCATCTGGTATGGTGTCGCTACCGACGCTGGGCGACTATCGACTGGAGGCCAAAGCAGGGCCGCGTGGTTTCAGTGGCAAAGTCAGCACTTTGTCCGGCGCCCTGAATGTCAGCGGTGATGGCACCTGGTCGCAGAAAGAAGGGCTGTCGGTTCACCTGCAGTTACGGCCTGATCCTGCACAGGCTGCGGTGTTGCGCCCTTTGCTCTCCGTCGCGGGCCAGCCTGCTGCCGACGGTACTTATTATCTGAACACCTCGTTGAAATAAATTGAACTAAGTCAGTTTGCCGTGGCCGAAGTATTCGCCTGTTGATATAGTGGTGGCTCGGGCCAGTCAACCCCTGTCAACTGAATCCAGGCAAATAACATCTTCCCAACGGTGGCTCACTGACATGAATCCTTCCTCACTTGATGCATTGCCCTATATCAAACAGACCGAGTCCGCAGATGGTCTACCCTTGATCGAGATCGATCACCCGATGTTTCAGGCATTGCTGACGAAGCAAGGTGCGCAGTTGTTGCAGTTTCAGCCACGCGGTGGCCAGCCATTGCTGTGGATGTCATCGAACGCCATTCTGAAGCCGGGCAAATCGGTCCGGGGCGGTATACCAGTCTGTTTCCCTTGGTTTGGCCCCCATCCCACGCAGCCGCAGTTGCCGCAGCACGGGTTCGCGAGAACGCTCCCCTGGCGGTTGGAGATGGCTCAGGCGGATGCGATGTCTATGCGCTTCTGCTTCATGTTGCAAGATGACGAGCAGACCCAGGCGCTGTGGCCGCATCGTTTTCAGGCTCGACTCACTTTTGCTTTCAGTGTCGAGTGCGAGCTGTATTTCGAGGTGGAGAATCTGGACACACAGCCATTTGAGCTGAGCTACGCCTTGCATAGCTACTTCCCGGTCAAACAGATTGATCAAGCGTCAATCAGCGGTCTGGATCAGCTCAATTATCTGGATAAGGTCTCGGGCTCACAGCGTAAGCTGCAAGCCGGGCCTGTTGTGTTCGCCGGAGAGGTTGACCGGATCTATCTCCACACCGAGCAACCCATGCAGATCCATGAGCAAGGGCGGCCTGCCATCAATATCGAGTCAGAGGGTTGCCGGAGCACGATCGTGTGGAACCCAGGTGCGGAAAAATGCGCCCAGATGGCGGATATGCCCGATGCCGGTTATCAGCAGATGGTGTGTGTAGAGTGTGGCAACGCAGCGGACAATACGCTACAGCTGGCTCCTGGCGAGCGGCATCGTGCCCGCATGGTCATCCGTGCTGCGGGCTGACCCCTGCCCGCTGCTCGATGTAGCAGGGCGGGTGCCGGTTGTCATTCACCGATATCCAGCAGCCTGCGGACAACCTGATTGAATGCGGGTATCCATTCCCGCCCGAATTGCCCATCGCATGCATTGATTTCGGTGATGGCGCGGATGATCGACCGTTTATGATATCGGTCGCCCCGTTCATGAGTCATCGCCTCAAAGGCATCGACAATGGCCAATAGCTGCGCCCCTGGGCTGATCTGCTCGCCTTTCAGCCCATTGGGGTAGCCCGTCCCATCGATGCGCTCATGGTGTTCCAGCACCATTTGCGCCGCTGCCTGCCAGCCTGCCATCCGCTTGAGCATTTCCGAGCCGATCACCGGATGTGTTCGCATCTCGCGCAGCTCCATATCAGTCAATTTGCCTTGTTTCGCCCAGATGTTTTCTGACAAAAAGACCATGCCTACATCGTGCATGTAGAGCGCGCCTTCCAGCTGCACAGGATCAACAGGGTGACCGGCTGCCGCGTTGGTGTCCAGCGCCAATGGCAATAGGCGGCTGGTGCGGCTGTCCCAGAAAGGGGAGCGACGGTCGGTCAGGACAGATAGTTGCCGAAAATACTGTAAATCGGCCTTGGCGGGGTGGTCGGCTTCGTTTGCCAGTATCGATATCGCGGAGACATGGGCTGGTGTGGGGGGCGCATTGGATGTGTCTGTTGGCGGGGTGACTTCGTGGCCACTCAGCAGATGGATCAGCCTGGCCGCCAGTTCATCCGCCTGTTGAGGCGGGGTTCTGGCCAGGGTGCGCAGACCATTGGCGATCTTGACCAAGTCCAGCCCGTCCAATGCGCGGTTGGCAGCGGCGGCGTCCGCCGCTTGTTTCAGGCGATCCACACCCAGCAGCAGCACCTCCGCGAGTGCCGGGGTGAAATTCAATGCACAAGCTCGCACCGAGCCCATGACATCTTCCAATGGATGGGCAAAATCGACCAGAAACTGCAATTGACACATGGCCGCATTGCTTTTCAGCGTGTGCAGACCACGGAACAGCGTATGAATATGACTATTATCATTGGGGTTGCGTAGCAGGAGATTGACATGGCGCTCAATCTCGTGCTGGGTTTCCTCAAAGGCATCTCGATAATCTTGCAATGCCTCGGGGTTCAGCTCCGCCAGCTGGGCTTTCAGATTCTGGTCGATCATGGCAGGCATCTCAAATTAGGTTCCGGTGATATGGCCTCATCACCTGTGTCAACCTGCGCGCTGGCTTGTGCTGGTGCAGCAAGCTAGGTGCATGGCTCACCATGCGGTGCGCTTTGCAACTAGGCCCAGGTCGCACTGGCCAGCGTTGGTCACAAAATCGTTTCAACAGAACCTAGTAGCTGCTTCAGTTTGGTATGCCGATGAGTGTTATGCAAATATCGAATGACGACCCTGTCGATAGCGGGGATGGATGAGGGTGTCCAATCTGCCCGCCAGGGAGGGGACTCCAGCGCTGGAGCCGGGCCGGCAACGACAGAATCTGCACGCGATGCCAGGCCCGTGGTGCTGCCTCATTCTGTACGTGGAGACGGGATGCCATTGAACGCTGAAGGCCGCTTGAGCAAGGTCGGATGCTCAACTGTAATCGTGCTGTGGGCCAGGGGCTCGATCACCGCCATATCCTTGCCATGTAGCTGGTAGCGTTCCCCGCATTTCAGCACGATATCTTTACCTGATTCCGTCAGCCAGACCATGCCACGTGTGCAGGTAATGACAGCTGCTTGGCCGTCATTCAGCTTCAATACAGTCTGCAACGCAAGTTGGAAGGTTTTCATGGTGTGGCTCCTCTCAGGTGATTGACCAGCTTCCAGCTGGTGAAACACATGGTAAGGTTTCAATGACAACAATATCAGCCGCAGACTGTTGTGTTTTTTGGGGGTACAGTGCAACCTCAATGCATACTGTTATGCTCAGGTAAACGGTGAACTGTTACTGGCTGGTTGCGTTGGTATTGAGGACACTGTGGGCAGGAGGGATGTCATGACTGTTGAAAAAAGCGGGTTGCTATATGAATCACTGGCCAGTGAAATCGCCGGTATGATCGCCAGTGGGGCAATGAAGTCGGGCGATAAATTGCCATCGATCCGCAAGCTGTCCAGCCAACGTGATGTCAGCTTGTCAACGGTGATCCAGGCCTTTCGCGTACTGGAGGATCGAGGGTTGATCGAGGCGCGTCCTCAGGCGGGTTTCTATGTGCGCCGCCCAGCGATCCATTGGCGAGAGCCCGCCATCACCCAGCCCGCAGCCACCCCTTGTGAGGTCGAGATCGATGAACTACGGTGGCAGATTCTGTACCTGTCGCAACGAGGCGAGGGGGCTGCGCTGGGGTGTGCGGCCATCGACCCGGACTTGTTCCCCAATCAGACATTGCAACGGATTCTGTCCTCTACCGCGCGCAGACATGCGCGCATGATCGGCTCGTACGCGTTTCCGCCTGGCAATGCCCAATTACGGCGTCAGATTGCACGACGTTCGTTCGAGTGGGGCGGCTTGTTGCGCCCGGACGATCTCGTCATCACCAATGGCTGCATCGAAGCGCTATATCTATGCCTGCAGGCGGTGACTCGTCCAGGCGACGTGGTGGCAATCGAGTCGCCTGCATATTTCGGCTTGTTGCAGCAATTGGAGAGCTTCAAGCTCAAGGCGTTGGAGATCCCGACTCATCCGGTGACCGGCATTTCGTTGGATGCACTGGAGATGGCGATGCGTACCAGCGATGTCAAGGCTGTAGTGGTGGTAGCAAACTTTTCCAACCCATTGGGAAGCCTGATGCCCGAAGAGAACAAGCGGAAATTGGTCGAGCTGCTGGCCGAGCGCGATATCCCATTGATTGAAGATGATATCTACGGCGACTTTCATTTCTCCGACCAGCGCCCTCGCCCCGCCAAGGCTTTTGATACCACGGGTAATGTGCTCTATTGTTCATCGTTCAACAAAGTGCTGGCGCCTGGGTTCCGGGTAGGGTGGGTAGCGCCGGGCCGATATTATGCAACGGTGCAGAATCTGAAAATGATCAGCTCCATGTCCACCCCCGAGTTGTTGCAGCTCACCCTCGCGCAATTTGTGGAAAGTGGTGGGTATGACCACCACCTCCGCAAGTTGCGACGTTCGGTGGAAGGACAGCTCCACAAATACGCTGACACCATCTTGCGTTACTTTCCAAGTGGTGCGCGGTTGACTGTTCCGCAAGGTGGGTACGTGCTGTGGATTGAATTCCCAAGGGGATTTGACAGCGTCGCCTTGCTGCGCCGATCCATTGTCGAAGACATCCCTTTCGCACCCGGCGTGTTGTTCTCAGCCAGCCAGGATGCGTATGGCCATTGCATGCGCATCAATTGTGGTCTGCGGTGGTCCGCCAAGGTCGAAGCGGCATTGCAACGATTGGGAGACTTGGCCAAGGAGCAGCTTGCCTTGCAGCAAATCCCACACTGATCTGTCGGCGGCTGATTCAGGGTGCGCTGTATTGTGCGGGGGCCTGGGCTGCAAGCAATGGGATGGATCCGCATGCGGTGTACCGTGTTTTGGGCTTACGGCTCACTAATGACCAACGGCAGCCATACGGATCATGCCAGTAGAGCAAGGGGGGCATACAGACCATCCACATCAGCGCCAGACATATTCAAACACCTGGTTGATGCCATGACTTGAGGGCTGCTTACCGGGTCCTCTCAAAACAAACCCTTGCACTGGAGCCCGGTCCTGGCTTGGTGGTGACAATAGCTTGTGTTGGATTCACATGCCGACGCTGTATAAGCCGCAGCCAACCCTGGAACGCAGGTGTAGGTCGAATTGCGAACCAAGCAACTCAATTGCATCAACCTATTGCATGGCTGGTGGCAACACACCGGTCTCCCGGTAGTCGATTGCGATGGCTCTCCCGTCTTTGAGGCCGCAGCGGATCTCCAGCGCAGCCCACTGCGTGCCTTGCTGACGTTTTCTGGCAATGGCCTTGAAGGTGACCAACTTATCGACCTTGCGTGGCTTGATGCGACTGAAGGATTGATTGAACGGGACAATGCTGGCAGATTGATAACTGGGGACATCTTTTTGATCGGAATCCACATAGCCAACACGATCATAGGGCTTGCTCTTGCTGATGACATCATCTACCACCGCCATACAGGTAGGCATGTATTCAGGCATGCCTTCCAAGGTCTGGTAATAGGCAACACGCTTCTCATAATTGTTGGCCTGGGCCAGGCTCGCAAGCGCCAGCAAGATCAATCCGCCTATTGTGAATTTCATTCATCCTCCAGATTCCGCAAGATTTTGAGGATGACATCATAGCCGAAGCCACGGCTCTGTAAAAATCGTACTTGCTTCGCTTTTTCCTTATCTGTTTGAGGCTGATGGCCAAATTTGCGCAGCCACAATGCTCGGGCAACCGCCAGATCATCCTGCTCGACGGCGGCCAGCTCGGCTTGAATCACCTCGCTGGCCACGCCTTTTTCCCGCAGTTCCTGACGAATCCGTCTCAGACCGACTTGCCCTTGCCGATGTCGCACCACTTGCTCTGCAAAGCGGGTGTCGGATAGCCACCCTTCGCCATGCAATTGTTCCAGCAGCGCATCTACTTCATCACGATTGTCAGTCAAACGGGCGAGTTTCGCGGCCAGCTCCGCACGTGAGTGTTCCCGACGGGCGAGCAGACGCATTGCCCGCTCACGCAGCGAGGCAGTCTGATCAGAACGCGGGCTCATCCTCTGAGCCATCTGCTGCGTCTACATTGGCAAAAGTTTTGTTGACGCCAGCGGCATCACGGATCTTGTTCTCGATTTCCTGCGCAATGGCAGGATTTTCGCGTAGATATTCGCGGGAATTGTCTTTGCCTTGGCCAATCTTGCTGCCGCCATAGGAGTACCAGGCTCCTGCCTTCTCGACGATCTTGTATTGAACGCCCAATTCGATGATTTCACCTTCGCGTGAAATTCCTTCTCCGTAGAGGATGTCGAACATGGCTTCGCGGAAGGGGGGGGATACCTTGTTTTTGACCACCTTGACACGGGTTTCGTTGCCGATGACTTCTTCGCCCTTCTTGATCGACCCGACCCGGCGGATGTCCAGGCGCACCGATGCATAGAATTTCAGCGCATTGCCGCCAGTGGTGGTTTCCGGGTTGCCGAACATCACGCCGATCT
Organism: Chitinivorax tropicus; assembly: GCF_014202905.1. NCBI lineage: Bacteria > Pseudomonadati > Pseudomonadota > Betaproteobacteria > Chitinivorax > Chitinivorax tropicus. The sequence goes on from NZ_JACHHY010000005.1 coordinate 168,831, forward strand.
TCATCCGGATCTGGTTGATGAAGATCACCAAGGTGTTGGTGCGCTTGATGTTGGCGGTCAATTTGCGTAGGGCCTGGCTCATCAAGCGGGCTTGCAGGCCGACATGGCTGTCACCCATTTCACCTTCGATTTCCGCCTTCGGCACCAAGGCTGCTACGGAGTCGATCACGATGATGTCCACCCCGCCAGAGCGTACCAGCATGTCGGAGATTTCCAGTGCCTGCTCGCCTGTATCAGGCTGGGAGATCAACATTTCGGGCACATTCACACCCAATTTGGCTGCATAGGTCGGGTCAAGTGCATTTTCGGCGTCGATGTATGCTGCCACGCCACCCATTTTTTGCACTTCGGCCACTACTTGCAGGCACAGGGTGGTTTTGCCGGAGGATTCCGGACCATAGATTTCGATGATACGACCTTTGGGCAGGCCGCCCACACCCAAGGCCAGATCGAGGCCGAGCGAGCCGGTGGATACAACCTGCAAATCGTTTTCGATCTGGCTCTCGCCCATTTTCATGATCGAGCCCTTGCCGAACTGCTTCTCGATCTGCGCCAGAGCGGCGGCGAGCGCCTTGTTCTTGTTGTCGTCCATCTGCGTCATGTCCTATGAAAAGTCAATCAATTACGAGATAATCGCCATGGCGCATCCGGCGCCAGCAAAGGCTGTATATTTATACAGAAATTATACTGAACGTGCAAGTTGTTCCGTTTGCTTGCCCGTCGATTCAGTGATCACAATCCATCTGTAGGGCTGGGGCACGATCAATCCGATACAGTACGATCATGACCCCGATGGTGGCGGCCAGCAGATAGCCCGCACCGAATAGCCAGAATACGTAGGGGATCAGAAAGTAATAGCAGCGCATCCCCAGGCTGTAATAGCCACCCGCCCGGTTGATCAGCATGATGGCGCGGGGCAGGGCGGTTCGCGTTTTCTGGGCATCATGGAAGACAGCAATCACATATCCCAGATGATTGAAGATCCGAATGGCTGTTGTGAAGCAGAAAAAAGCTGAAATCAACAGCAGTACGATGATCATGACCTTGACCAACAGCAGGCTGTGCGCATCACCATAGCGGATACCAAACAGGTGGCTGTTCTCACTGTGCCCGGCTTGTGCTCCGAAGCTGAGTGTACCCAGTATCAACAAGACGGCGGTCGATGCCAGAAATGTCGCTGCCATCGTCGAATTCCGTAGTGTCTGAACCGCCAGGATGTCGTCACCCCCACGGGCGGCGAGCATGGTCAACCACTCTTTGCGGGCCTCGTTGCTCATGCCGAACAAGGAGTAATGTGGATTGTGTCGAGTCTTGAAGCGGAACAGCTGCTGATAGCCCAGCAGGAGTATGATCGATAATAGCAGGCAGGCGAAATCGATTGGATTGGCCAACAACACAGCTATCGCTTGTTCCACCTTGTCCCCCTTGAATTCATGGCAGGGCAGTCATCCATTGCGACGGCCAGCCGCCGATAAAGAAGTCATTATAAAGCAGCAAGGCCGCCCTGGATGCGGGCGGCCTGCGTTCTGTTGTTGGATTTCCCCTGTCAAGCCCTTGTTGTAAGCCGCTTGCATGGCACATTGTCCCAACGCGCTGGCTCAAAGCCTGAGTGATGCGAGCCGTCAAAAGGGGTAACACTGCCTCTAGGGGCACTGCTTTAAGGGAAAGCCCGTCCCTTTTATGCGTCAATTCACTGATATTTCTTGCCAATTCTCTCTGCGGTGCCATCGTTGACAATGGATTTCACCGCATCATTCAGTTTGTTGACGACCTCGTCTGCCATGCCCTTGTTACAAGCCAGCCACATTTCACTGTCCTTTGGGTCGCCCAGCTGAAAGACAGGCTTGATCTTGCCTTTGAACCCCTCGCGGCCCGCCTTGAACATGCCGCTCTTGGCGCCCCCGACCCACAAATCGATCCGTCCGGCAGCTAGTTTGGGCAGATTCTGTACATCCTGTACCACCCGTTCCATCTTCAAGCCTTGCTTCTCTGCGAAATCGCCATAGGCGTCTCCATTGTATGCGCCAACCTTGTACTTTTTGGCATCATCCAGCGAGCTGATTTTGATAGGGCTGTCGGCCTTGGCAAACAGGGTGATTTCATCTGCAACCAATGGCCCTACCCACTTGAAACTCTTTTCACGCTCGGCATTGCGCACTGCGGAGTAAACGCATACATCCGCCTGGCTCTTCGCCATGCTCAGTGAGCGCTCCCAAGGCAGCAACTCGATCTTCGCGTCCAGTTTGGCGCGTTTGAGCGCTTCTTGCACAATCTCTGTCGAGATGCCGCCGACCTTGCCGCCATCGGTCGGCATGTTGAATGGTGGATAGTCCTCGGTGGTCAAGGTCAATGCGCTGGCTACGCCGCTATAGCTGAGTGTTGCCAAGACGAAGCAGGTGATGAGCATTCTGGACATGGTTCCTCCGTGGGAGAGAGATATCTGTCAATTAACATTAGCTAATTCTGCAGATCTCTGCCACCCAAAAACCATGTCCATGGAGCCAGCCTGCCAATGAACAGTTCTCCATTCACTGCTGGCTGGATTCAGGGTCACTTCAGGTTGCTGACGCTCTCTTCCAGCAGCGGTGCAGCCTCTCCATTCGACTCCAACCGCACGTGCTCGATTTCTTCGAAACGGCGTGAGATTTTCTGGCTGGTGATCTGTACCGCTTCGGCGTCCTGATGCGCCATGCGGATGTGGTCAGCCAACTTGGTCATGCGCTGATCGAAACGTTTGAACTCGACCCCCAGCTTGGATAGCGCATCTTTGATGATGTGAACCTGGCGACGGGTCTCAACATCCTTGATGACGGCACGGGCCGTGTTCAAGACCGCCATCATGGTGGTGGGTGAAACAATCCACACCCGCTTCTGCAATGCGTGTTGTACCAGCTCGGGATGATAGGCGTGGATCTCGGCAAATACCGCTTCCGCCGGGATGAACATCAGCGCACCATCACTGGTTTCGCCCGGCACAATGTATTTGTCGCTGATCGCATCAATATGCCTTTTCACATCCTGCTTGAATTGCTTTTCCGCGTTCAACCGTTCGCTCGATGCCTGTTCGGAGGAGAAAATGCGGTGATAGTTTTCCAGCGGGAATTTTGAATCGATCGCCACGGTGCCTGTCGGCTCGGGCAGATGCAACACACAGTCGGCGCGGGTTTTGTTCGATAACGTTTCTTGGAATTTATAGAACTGTGCCGGCAGGATATTCGATACCAGCGCCTCCAGTTGTACTTCACCAAATGCGCCGCGAGAACGCTTGTCTCCCAGCAATTCCTGCAGGCTGACCACATTGGTCGTCAAACCATCGATCTTGCGCTGTGCCTCATCAATCACCGCCAACCGTGCCATCACATTGGCAAATGTCTCGTTGGTTTTCTTGAACCCCTCATCCAGGCGCTCGGTGACCTTGCCGGAAATCTGTTCCAGCCGGGTGTCAACGGTCGTTGTCAGCTGTTCAATGACACGGGTCAGTTGCTCGGTTGTCACCCGCATGGTGTTCTGCAGCGTATCCTGCTGCTGCTTGCCTTGTTCAGACAGGGTTTCGAAGACCCGCCGGAGCAGCTCTTCCTTCAGGGCGTCTTGACGGCCACTCAGATTTTGTGAGAAATCCGCCAGCTGCTTGATCAAGTACTCGCGATTGGTGGCCAGCTGCTCGGCCTGGGTATGCTGAACGGTCTGCATCTGCTGCCGGGCCAATTGAAGCTCCGCAACCACCACGCTGCGTAGCCGTTCAAAAGCCTCCGTCATCGCAGTCCGAAGCCGCTCGGCATTCTCCGCATCCGTGCGTGCAAGGCGATCCCCGAAATCCCCCAGCACATGGTGGATATCACCGACCATCACACGATGTTTTTCTTCCAGCGATTGCGTGATGGACAAAGAAAGCGACTCTTGCGATGCCGTCAATTGCCCAAGCTTCCACACCACAACGGCGGCTGCCAGCAAAATGAAGATGGTGGCCAAGCCAAACAGTGTCTCAAGCATAGTTGAACAACCTCGAAAAACACGCCTCTGTCATGGAGCGCGTGAAGATGAATGGCCAAGTCACTCAGGCAATACGGCAGCCGCGCGCGTGGATCATTGGCCAATTGAACATGGAATTCGGTAGTACAGATTTGCTGCTATTGCACAGAGTATAACGCGGGCCAAGGATTGCCGCGTCGTTATGCGCCAAATGAGATGCACAGTACGCAAGAAGCCACCCTCAAGAGGGGAGGGCGGCCCCAGATTTGAAAATGGCCCGACTACGGCGGGCCAGGTTGGTGCGCCAGCTGGCGCGATACCTAATCAAGGAGCCAGGCGATCGCAGGCGTCTGCCGTATTCTGTAACAAAGTGGCGACAGTCATCAGCCCCACCCCACCCGGTACAGGTGTAATCCACCCCGCCACGTCCTTGGCAGCCTCGAAATCCACATCACCGACTACCTTGCCATCATCCAAGCGATTGATGCCTACATCGATCACGATCGCACCTGGCTTCAACCATTCCGCCTTGACGAAATGAGGGCGCCCCACGCCCGCCACCACGATATCAGCCTGCCGCACCAGCCCAGGCAAATCATAGGTTGCACTATGGCAAACCGTCACCGTGCAGCGCGCCAGCAGCAATTCCAGTGCCTGTGGTCTGCCCACGATATTGGATGCGCCGATCACCACCGCATGCTTGCCTTTCAGGTCCACACCTGTGGTTTCCAGCAGCGTCATGACCCCGCGTGGCGTACAAGGCCGTAACAGAGGCATCTTCAACACCAGACGGCCAATATTGTAGGGGTGAAAGCCATCGACATCTTTTTCCGGGTGGATGGCTTCGATGATGGCGTTCGCATCCAGATGCTTGGGCAGCGGTAATTGGACAAGAATGCCATCGACCGATGGGTCCTCATTCAATTGCTTGACCAAAGCCATCAACTCGTCTTGGGTGGTCGTTTCTGGCAGATCATAAGAGAGAGACCGGATGCCAGTTGCTTCACATTTGAGTCGTTTGTTACGTACATAGATGGTCGAGGCCGGGTCCTGACCGACCAACACCACAGCCAGGGCCGGGGCTCGCTTACCTGCTGCCTGACGTGCTTTGACACGGTCCGCAACGGAGTGGAGGATGGATTCGGAAACAACTTTGCCGCTGATGATAGTAGCGCTCATGGATGGGGTCTGCGTGATAGGCCGTTGTTGGATAAAGATAAAAGTAAAAGCCAGCCGTAGCTGGCTCCCACCGGGCACAGAAACGATTTTCTCATTTTTTGCATGAATCGCTCAAGCAGTGTTGACAGCGTAAAAAGAGTTACGTATAGTTCGGCCTCTCTTAAGGCGGGGTGTAGCGCAGCCTGGTTAGCGCACCTGATTTGGGATCAGGGGGTCGTGAGTTCGAATCCCACCACCCCGACCATTAAGACTCAGTTTCATAGTTTGGCTTTCCGACGGGCTGCCCGTAGCTCAACTGGATAGAGCAACGGCCTTCTAAGCCGTAGGTTACAGGTTCGATTCCTGTCGGGCAGGCCAAAATGGTTTCAATGGCGGATGTAGCTCAGTTGGTAGAGCACTGGATTGTGGCTCCAGGTGTCGTGGGTTCGATCCCCATCATTCGCCCCAGTATATAGTTGTAATGCATAAGCGTTGCAATTCAAGCAGTATTAAAAAGCCCTGATAGAACTATCAGGGCTTTTTTGCTTTTCCTATCCTTTTCTTCATTATTTCAACTATTCTGCCAAGCGCTTGTCAGGTGGCATTTGATGATGCCTCTGGTTTGCTTTAGTATGCTCTGCATTAAAGTATCTGCTCAAGTACGGTTGAATGCAGGCAATGGCTTGTTGCTGTTCAGGTGGCAAGTTTTTGATGATAAAAATAAAAATCTATATCTGGCATGGCGGCATCATCATTTTGCGTGGTGTGCCTGCGGGGGATTGCACAAGCAATTGTGCTGGGGGAGTGGGTGTGGCAGTCATGGCTCGGATGGTGGTGTTGTTATTATCAATAGGTTTGGTGGCTTGCTCTGCAGCGCCCAGGATTCCTGGCGTGGTATCAAAAAGCCCACTGGTGGTGCAGCATCCAGATCAGGTTGAGGTCAAATACCTGGGCGGGGGAGGGGTATTACTCAGGCGTGGTCAAGATATGGTCATGACCTCGCCTTTTGTCAGCAATTTCTCAACATGGGAGTTGCTGATTCCTCGCGACTCCAAATATGAGCGGGTCGATCAGGCGCTGACTGATGATATCAGTCGGATGGAGGCCATTCTGCTGTCCGGCACGCATTACTACCAGGCGATGGATGTTCCTTATATTGCAACCGCCCATGCGCCTGCTGCCAAGATCTATGGTGGCAGTACTGCGGTACATCTGTTGGCCCCGGCCATCGACAGACAGCGTTTGATGGCTATCACCAAGGCTGCATCTGGATCAAAGGCTGGTGAGTGGTTGTATTCACAGAATAAGCGCATGCGCTTCATGGCAATTGACACAGACTTGATCAGCCCTGTCAGCATGCTGTCCTCCGCTCGGTTGGATGAGGATCAGATTCGATTGCCGCGTTTGCCACGTAGCTATCCTGCTGGGGAGAATTATGCTTGGCTGATCGATTTTTTGAATTCGAATGGTACCGTTTCCTTCCGAGCTTTTTATCAGGATGCGCCGTCCAATTTCGGCATGGGCCAGTTGCCGGTGCTGAAAGACAGTGAGCAAGCTCCTGTTGATGTTGCCTTGCTCGGCGTCAGCCGTTTTTACAAGGCAGATCGCTATCCCGCTCATATATTAAGCAGTGTCAGGCCTCGCAACGTTGTCGCCATCCGTTGGGAGGATATCCGTCGTCCCAATACAGGCGTCCTCCGTGAGGATAGGGCTGGGGATCTGGAAGCATTTCAAAATCAGATCCGGCAAGTGTCGCAAGCACCTGTCAAAACGCCTGCACCCGGTACAACAATCCATTTCAGAGTAAAATTGTCAGACCCGATTCAAACCGCCACCAAATGACCGGACTCTGTGCCCGTTTGGGGCGATAAGGTGCATCATGTCTGAACACAGCTATCCAAGCCCCGCCTGGCTTCCTGGTGGTCACTTGCAGACTATCTTTCCGGCAGTTGCAAGGCGTCCGGCCCACCTGCGCTACAGGCGTGAGCGCTGGGAAACGCCAGATCAGGATTTCATTGATCTGGACTGGCTGGAAGGCCCGATGGGGGCGCCACTGGTGGTACTGTTTCACGGGCTGGAAGGCTCGTCCAATAGCCACTATGCGTTGGCCTTGATGCGTCATCTGCAGCAGCTCGGCTGGCGTGGTGTGGTGCCGCATTTTCGTGGCTGCAGTGGTGAGCTCAATCGCCTGCCCCGTGCTTATCATGCGGGTGATTCGGCGGAGGTGGATTGGATTCTGCGGCGGCTACGGCACGAGGTGGGTATTGCACCAATTTTTGCAGTAGGGGTGTCGCTAGGTGGCAATGTACTGCTGAAATGGGCTGGGGAGCAGGGCGGGCGGGCGGGCCAGATTGTGTCAGCAACAGCAGGGGTTTCTGTGCCGCTGGATCTGGCTGCGGCGGGTATCTCGTTGGATGCAGGTCTGAGCAGGCACATCTATACCCGTGAGTTTTTACGAACGCTTCGACAGAAAGCGTTGCATAAACTGCATCGATTCCCTGATATCGCTGATCGCCAGCGTATCTTGGCCGCCCGTACCTTCTCTGCATTCGACGATGCCTTTACTGCGCCGATCCATGGCTTCAAGGGTAAGGAAGATTATTGGAATCAATCCAGTAGCAAACCGTGGCTGAAGCATGTCCGTCTGCCGACCTTGGTATTGAATGCGCGCAATGATCCATTTCTACCGGCGCACGTATTACCCGCCTTGCATGAGGTGTCATCATCCGTGCAAACAGAATACCCCGAACAGGGTGGGCATGTCGGCTTTCTCAGTGGCCAGTTTCCGGGTCATCTGGACTGGCTGCCGCACCGATTGACACGTCATTTCCGCGCATACTTGTAATCAGCTGGGAGGGGGTTTGGTGTTAGAATCATCGCCGAATGTCATAGCCTAGGCGCAAATCATGCCACGTTACCCAAAGGAAATTTTCAAAGCTTACGATATCCGTGGAATCGTGGGCTCGTCCTTGACGCCTGAAATCGTCGAGGGGATTGGTCATGCCATCGGTTCCGAGGCAGTTGACCGTAAACAAAAGGCCATCGTGATTGGCCGCGATGGCCGCTTATCCGGCCCTGACCTTGCCGCTGCACTGGCGCGAGGCATTCAGAAAGCCGGCATCAACGTGATTGATGTGGGGCGTGTCGCCACGCCGATGTTGTATTTCGCGGCCTATCATCTGGAGACCTTTTCTGGTGTCATGGTGACCGGGAGCCACAATCCGCCTGAATACAACGGCCTGAAGATGATGCTTGGCAGTGAGACGCTTGCTGGTGAGCACATACAAGCCTTGCGAGCCCGGCTCGACAACGGCCAGCTGCACCACGGAGAGGGCCAATATCATGAGGCCAACATCATCGAGGATTACCTCCAGCGCATTGTGGGGGATATCAAGCTGTCTCGCCCCATGAACATCGTGGTCGATTGTGGCAACGGCGTGCCTGGTGCTTTTGCACCGATGCTGTACCGCCGCCTCAATTGCCGGGTGCGCGAGCTGTTCTGTGATGTGGATGGCACCTTTCCAAATCATCACCCAGACCCCGCCAAGCCAGAGAACCTGCAGGATGTGATTCATGCATTGGCCAGCACCGATGCTGAGCTGGGTTTGGCCTTTGACGGTGATGGTGACCGCTTGGGTGTGGTCACCAAAGATGGGCAGATCATCTACCCTGATCGCCAGTTGATGTTGTTTGCAGGTGATGTGCTCTCCCGCAACAAGAAAGCCAAGATCATTTACGATGTCAAATCAACACGGAACTTGGCGCCTTGGATCAAGGAACATGGTGGCGAGCCCATCATGAGTCGGACTGGTCACTCGTTCATCAAGCAGAAGATGAAGGAAACCGGGGCTGCACTGGCGGGTGAGATGAGTGGCCATGTGTTTTTCAAAGAACGCTGGTATGGCTTTGATGATGGCCTGTATGCTGGGGCGCGGTTATTGGAGATTCTCTCTGAAGTGGATGACCCGAGCGCGGTTCTCAATAACCTGCCGAATGCCGTCAGCACGCCAGAGCTGAATGTCAAAATGAAAGAAGGCGAGCACTACGCCCTGATTGATAAGCTGCAGGCTACCGCCAAGTTCACCAACCCATTGGACGTGATCACCATCGATGGCTTGCGTGTCGAGTATGCGGACGGATTCGGTCTGGCTCGTGCATCCAATACCACCCCTGTGATCGTGTTGCGGTTTGAGGCGAATGATGAAGCATCACTGGAAACCATCAAAGCCGATTTCCGACGTGTCTTGAGTGAAGTCGCCCCAGATTTAGCCCTGCCATTCTGATGGATGGAAGCCCGGTGTACTCACCGGGCTTTTTTAATGGCATATCACTACCCTATTTTCCCCTCCCTGTAGCCGACCACCCTTGGGTCGGATGACATCCTTCCTTGCCAACATCGGCAGGCACTTATCTGGTCTCAATCCGCTGCGACTTAACTGCATTGAGCATGGGTCTGGGGTAAACGGCTGTTCGGCAGTCGCATGCAACCTACTTTGTACCAAGCTGTCCGAATTAATCTGTATCCGAGCATCGATTGTGTAGGTTGAAAGTGGTTTCTGTCACGTTTGTGCAATGGCTGCATGTTATATGCATGGCGGCCATGGTGGCCGTTCTGTGGGTAATGATAATTTGTTGTTGACGTCATACTTGCGACCTGTTGCCAAGAAAGTAGTGAACAAGTATATGCAAATTAAATCATATTCTATTACAATGATTTGCCACGCTGAGAGTGTAATACATGATCGTCATGATCTGTATGTTTCTCGTGGTTGCGTCACACGTTCACCAGTAATTGGCAAACGAAACAATAAATAAGGATTTCACATGTCAAAAAAATTCCCCACACGGTCGGTCATTGCACTCATGGTTTCCGCCATGATGGCGCAAATTGAAATGGCGCACGCTGAGACAGCACTGCGCATATCAAACTCAACAGACCTGCCTTTTGAAGTCACGCTGCAACAAACCAGCAGCGACGCTGGCAAGGCAATGACCAATGGTGAACATTACAAACTGGTGGACGATTTGATCGAGCCCGGTCAGAACATGAATACGCAAGTCATGTGGACCAATCGCAATGTTGGGGTGAAGAACGGTGTCACATACAATTTGCGGGCGATGTTGCGTCCCTGGGGTTCGGCATCTGATGAAATCTGGTTCAATATCAACCTGAAAGGCACAGCCAGCAACAGCAATCTGAAGACATCCGCAGGGCTTGTCCGGAAGTTCAATCAAGTGACTCAGGAGGCAGCCAGCATTGCCGAGGCTGATTCCAACTCTGTCCGCACGGTTTCATTGCAGTTGTCCAATGGCAAGCTGTATCGCATCAAGGTGCGCCAAGTGATCAATGGCAATTATGACGATGCTTATCTGTCGATCGAAGAAGACGAACCATTCCGTTGGTTCGAGCCCAGCGCCAAAAGTGACCCGAACCGCCTGAATGTGGCCACCTGGAACGTGTGGGGGCTTTATACCTCGAAGTATGTACTGGATCGTGCCAAAAATTTCTCCAAGTACTTTGGTAGCGGAAATAGCTCGCAAGATCCCAATATCGATGTCGTAGTGTTCACTGAAGCCTGGCGGCCTTCCAATGTCGCCAATAGCAGCTGGTCGGTGTCGAAATACATCCGCGAGTATTCCGATCTGACCAGTTATTACGAGTTTTCAAGCCCGCAAGGCGGATCTGCCTCCCAGAATGATTCGGGTATCTTGATCGGTGTTCGCAGAAATGCTGGTATCCACAGCTTCAAGCTGGAAGGTTTCAGGCTGTTCAAAGATGCAGCAGGTTTTGACAAGTACGCTGACAAGGGGTTTGTGCACTGCTCATTCATCAAAGCAGGTCAGAAATACAACGTCATCGGCACCCATACCCAGGCATTTGCGGAGCCTGATATCCGTAGGAAACAGTTCCAGCAGATCATTGAATACTACGATCAGCAGCCTACCGATCGTAAGCAAGAACGCTGGATTCTGGCGGGGGATCTGAACGTCAACTACCCAGACAAGGCTGAACAGGTCAATGAGTACAATATGATGCTCAATACACTGCGCGTCAGTGATTACACAGGCTCATATACCTACAAGCAACTCAACAATCGCAGACCTTCTCTCGGCCCTGGCTTTACCTATGAAGTAGTCAACAATACCTGGAACTACGAAGGTGGTCCTGAATACCTTGATTACATCTTCGCCGGTCTGGGTGGATCACCGGCGCCCATCTCGCAAATCCCGCGTATCCTCACCCCGCGCGTCCACATGATCAGCACATCCACGGGTGCATGGGGCACGGATGTGGCCCGGGCCGAGGCGGATGAGTGGCGGTTGTTCCTTGATGATTTGTCTGATCACTATCCGGTATTGAGTAAGCTCCGTTGGGGTGCGGATACACCAGATACTCGTGAATTTGGTGAGAAAGAGTTCTACATCGTCCCACTGATCAACCACAATCTGGCGCTTGGTATTCCGCATCACTCACCACAGCAGCCAAGTGGCTTTGATCGGATCGTCACCTTGCCGATCACCAATGCGACACGAGTGAAGATTCGCCCAAGCCGCACCAGAGGCCAGCAGGTCATTGAAGTATCAAGTGACAATCCAGCCAATCGATACCGTTTGACAGATGACGGTAAAGGATCGCTGAAATTTGCCCCAGCAAGTGATTGCACATGTCAGGATTACAAAATCTCCTATGACACCGCTGCACATGGTGGCCTGTTGCTTGAAAATGCTGCCTCCGGGCGGGTGGTTGACATCAAAGGCCCTATCCCGAATCGAGGCAATATCAAAGCTTGGCAGCCTGTCGAAACCTGGACAAAAGAGGGTTTGCCTCGCCTGAATCAGCGATTTGAATTGATCAGCGTGGAAGATGCCCGCCACATTTATGGCCCGGGTGTCAGATAACCCGGCCAGTACCATATGGCGATCCAGCAACACCCTGCCAGAATAGGCAGGGTGTTGTTTTATCAGCAGCCTGAATCATGTGGTAAGAGATATTTCAGTCTGCAATCATCGCATCAAAACCACCCACTTGCTCAGGCCCTATCCTTGGCCATTTCTGCGGTGATCATTGTGCTTGGCAAGTGCGCTTACTCCACCTCAATTTGAGACACTGTCAGCCCTGCCGCATCCCAACTTCTCGACGGAATCGATAGGTCGTTTGAAATAGACCAGCCCTGAAACCGATATCGGCAGGTGATGCCTACAGGGGTCAGAGCATTGAGTCGCAACAAAAGCCCTGCTATTCGGTCATACCCCCTGGCGTGTATATTCTCCAACTGATCCAGAGATCGTCACTCGTCACTGTAGTGGGTGCCGTGGCGTGGCTTACCAGTTTTGTTTTGAAAGCGCGATATGAAGTTGATCATGTTTGATGTCGATGGAACTTTGGTCGACTCATTGCACTATGATGGGGCATTGTTCTGTCAAGCGGTCCATGAGGTGCTGGGGATCGCAGAAATTGATCCGGACTGGCGTAACTATACGCACGTGACATCCTCCGGTATCCTTGAGGAAATCGTCTGGCGTGCGAAAGATCGTTCCGTGCGGGCTGATGAGGCCGTGGCAGTTCAGCGTCGGTTTGGCTTGCTGATGCGACAGCAACACGAGGCCAAACCCGACCAAGCGCAGGCATTGCCAGGTGCATTGGCGCTGTTCAATGCGCTTCGGCAAACTGCTGGCGTGGCGGTGGCGATTGCCACGGGTGGCTGGGGGCCTGAGGCCCGATTGAAACTGCAAGTTGCGGGATACCCGATCGATGGCGTCCCATTTGCAGCGGCTTGTGAGGCCATCTCGCGGCAGGACATCATGCGTCTTGCGCTGGCGCGTGCTAAAACGTCATGTGGCGTAAGCGAGTTTGCCGAGATTGCCTATGTGGGTGATGGGCACTGGGATCAAGTCGCGACACGGGCATTGGGATGGCGTTTCATCGGCATCGGGGCGACATTACGGCACCAGATCAAGCAAGACGAGTTGTGGTGGCTGACACCGCCATCGGCTCAAGACATATTGAACGGTTTGCAATGGTCCATCACGTGATGGCCTTGACGAATCGATTGAAAGATACAGAACGATAAGGTTTGAACAGGATGAAATCCGCAGAAATCCGACAGAAATTCCTCGACTTCTTCGCCTCCAAAGGCCATCAGGTCGTGTCCTCTTCCAGCCTGGTGCCGGGCGACGACCCCACCCTCTTGTTTACCAACGCAGGGATGAACCAGTTCAAGGACGTATTTCTGGGGCTGGATAAACGGAGCTACACACGGGCGGCAACTTCGCAGAAATGCGTTCGCGCGGGTGGCAAACACAATGATCTGGAAAATGTCGGTTACACCGCTCGCCACCATACCTTCTTCGAAATGCTGGGGAATTTCAGCTTCGGTGACTATTTCAAGCGTGATGCCATTGCTTATGCCTGGGAATTCCTGACTTCGCCACAATGGCTGAATCTGCCCAAGGAAAAGTTGTGGGTCACCGTCTATGCCACAGACGACGAAGCCTACGATATCTGGCATAAAGAAGTCGGCATCCCGGCTGAGCGCATGGTGCGCATCGGTGATAACAAGGGGGCGCCTTATGCCTCCGATAACTTCTGGACAATGGGTGATACAGGCCCGTGTGGCCCCTGTACCGAGATTTTCTATGATCATGGTGCGGATATCTGGGGGGGGCCACCTGGGTCGGCAGAGGAAGACGGTGATCGCTACATTGAGATCTGGAACAACGTATTCATGCAGTTCAATCGGGACGAGAGCGGCACGTTGCACCCGCTGCCCAAGCCATCGGTTGATACAGGTATGGGTCTGGAGCGCATTTCGGCGGTTCTGCAGCATGTGCATTCCAATTACGAAATCGACCTGTTCCAGAGCCTGATTGATGCAGCACAGCGTGCGACCGGTGCTGCGGATCGCAACAGCCCGTCGCTGAACGTGATTGCCGATCACATCCGTGCCTGCTCCTTCCTGGTCGCGGATGGCGTCATGCCATCCAACGATGGCCGTGGCTATGTGCTGCGGCGCATCATTCGACGTGCCATTCGTCATGGTTACAAGCTGGGTCAAAAGGGCTTGTTCTTCCACAAACTGGTGCCAACCCTGGTTGAAGTCATGGGTGATGCATACCCTGAGTTGAAAGCCGAGCAGGAGCGCATCGCTGCTGCGCTGAAGCTGGAGGAAGAGCAGTTCGCCAAGACATTGGAAAACGGCATGGGCTTGTTGGAATCCGCCTTGGCGGATGGCAGCAAGACATTGGCTGGTGAGGTGGCATTCAAACTCTACGACACCTTCGGCTTCCCCGTCGATCTGACCAATGACATCTGCCGTGAGCGCGAGGTGGTCGTGGATATGGCGGGCTTCGAGCGGGAAATGGAGAAGCAACGCGAGCAGTCCCGTGAAAGCAATGTATTCAAGATGGCAGGCCGTGTCAGCTATGAAGGCAGTGACACCTGCTTTGAGGGTTACCTGAAGAGCAGTGTCGATGCCAAAGTATTGGCACTGTACAAGCAGGGCGAGCCGGTCGAGCAATTGTCGGTCGGTGATGAGGGCATCGTGGTGCTCGACAACACACCTTTCTATGCCGAGGGTGGTGGTCAGGTCGGGGATGTGGGAGAGATTTCCGCAACCGGTGGGTTGGATGCGTTGTTTGATGTGGCGGACACCCAGAAAGTCAAAGCCACCGTGTTCGGCCACCATGGCCGTTTGACGCGCGGTGCGTTGAAGGTTGGGGAGGCCGTGCAGGCTACCATTGATCTGCACAAGCGACTGGCAACTGCGCGCAACCACTCAGCGACCCACCTGTTGCACGCAGCATTGCGAGAGGTATTGGGCAAGCATGTGGCGCAGAAGGGTTCGTTGGTGAACCATGAGCGTACCCGTTTCGACTTTGCCCATACGCAGGCGGTAACGCCGGCTGAAATCGCCAAAATCGAAGCAGTGGTCAACCATGTCGTGGCGGCGAATTACGACGTGACCGCGTCATTGATGTCCTACGATGATGCGATTCGTACCGGCGCCATGGCGTTGTTTGGTGAAAAGTATGGCGACGAAGTGCGCGTGCTGAAGATGGGCAACTTCTCGACTGAGTTGTGTGGTGGCACGCATGTGCATCGCACTGGCGATATCGGCTTCTTCAAGATCGTGGCCGAGGGCGGCGTGGCAGCAGGGGTGCGGCGGATTGAAGCGGTGACGGGTGAGGGTGCACTGGCTTATGTCCAGGCGCAGGAGTCTCAGATCAAGGAGGCCGCCGCATTGTTGAAGGCTCAACCAGCCGAATTGCTGGGTAAGATTGGTCAGATACAAGAGAGTGTCAAATCACTGGAGAAGGAGCTGGCCAAGCTGAAAGGCAAGCTGGCATCCAGCCAGGGCGATGAGCTGGTAGCGCAGGCCAAGGATATCCAGGGGCTGAAAGTGCTGGCAGCCAATATCGAGGGGGCCGACAACAATACCCTGCGTGAGATGATGGATAAGCTCAAGGACAAACTGGGCTCTGCTGCCATTGTGCTGTCCACCGTCAACGATGGCAAAGTCGCCTTGGTGGCAGGGGTGACGGCAGATGCCACCAGCAAGGTCAAGGCGGGTGAGCTGGTCAATTTTGTTGCCCAGCAGGTCGGCGGCAAGGGCGGAGGTCGCCCCGATATGGCGCAAGCTGGCGGCACCCAGCCAAGCGGGCTGCCTGCGGCCCTGGCAGGGGTGGCGGACTGGATTGCAGGTAAGCTGTAAATCATTGAAAGAAGAGAAAATGGCTGGCGGAAGCTGGCCATTTTTTTTGATGGCCGCGGTCTCGTCGCTCAGGCTTTGTTGCCGCTTTGCATGATCTGGCGCGGGTTGTAACGTCGTGCCTACATAACCGCCCTAATACTATTTGCGTCAAAGCGTATTTTTGGTGATAACAATAGCGTTCTCGATGTTAAAGTAACGTTGTCATGCCATTTTGCTATTCCATTTGATGAGGACACGTTGAATCGTCCCGACCAACTCAATTCACGAGTCGTAACCGTTGTATTCGGTTTGCTGGTGCTGTTCTTCTTTGCCGCACTGTCCGGCTGGATCTATCTGTCGATGGATATCATGCGGACCACGCGTGAGACAGATGGCCTTGCTGGTTTGCCCAATCTGATCTCTGCTGCTGCGGGTTTCACCATCGCAGGGGTGTTGTTGCTACTGCTGTCTTTCCGGCTGCGCCGCACCGGCTACACCCTTCGGCAGCGGGACGCCGAGTTACGTGCAGTCTTCGATTTTTCAAGCAATGCCATCGCGGTATTGATCGATGGGAAAGTGGATCGCGCCAATCCAGCGTTTCTCCAGATATTCGGCTTCAGTCAAGTGGATGAGCCCTTGGGCAGGTCTTTTGCAACACTACTGGCTGAATCGGATCGAAGCGTCCTACATACCTATATGCAATCCATCTTCAACGGCACAATGGCCTCGACACCCTTGGTGGTGGCGGCGTACAGACGTGATGGGCAGCCGTTTCAAGCGCAGTTGCATGCCAAGCGATTGCCAGGGATGGATGCAAGCGGGGTGTTGATCTGGGTGAGCGATATCACCGAGCGACTTGAATATGAGGCCCAATTACAACGATCTGCGGCCTATTATCAAGCCTTGTTCGATGATAACCCACACATGATGTGTGTATATGAGCGCAAGTCGAACCGCATCCTGGCCATCAATCATGCCATGTTGAAGCGCTATGGCTACCATGCCAGCGAGCTGGTCTCCAGCACATTGGATCAGGTGATCGTTGAGCATATGCTGCCCAATCTGCACAAGATCCAGGCATCGGAATCCACGGACGGCGTCGCATTGGGCATTTGGGAGACACGCAGCAAGTCGGGTGAGCTGATTCTGGTGGATGTCTTCAGCCATGCTGTGGAATACGGCGAATCGCCGGCCAGGCTGATCATTGCTGATGATGTGACGGAAAAGGTTCATGCCCAGCATCAGCTGGACATCAGTACCGCACGACTGAGCCGATTGTTTGCTTCCAATTTATTGGGTATTGCCTTTGTGTCGGCCAATGGTTTTCTGACGGAGGCAAACGACACGTTTCTGGAGTTGGCGGACCGTCAGCGCACTATGCTCACAGAAGACGGTATTGCCTGGCAGGACGTGTTACAGAGCGTACAGACGGCGTGGGAAGATACGATTGACGCAAAGGGGCATTCCCGCCCTTTCGAAGCCCATCTCAAGCACCGGGATGGCAGCGAGCATGCCGTGCTTGCCGGGCGCGCGGCGCTGCCCAATGGTGAAAGCATTCTGTTCATTGTGGACATTGCGGATCTGAAGCAGGCCCAGGCTGCGTTGAATGAGAGCGAACAACTGTACCGGCGCCTGTTTGATACTGCACCCGTGTCATTGTGGGAAGAAGACTTTTCAGAGGCATTGGGCTACTTGCGAACAGTGCTCAAGCAGCACCCGCACACCGCCGCCGAGGCGCTGCTGGATGACCCGCAGGTTCGGCAGGCATTTGTCGAGCGCATCAAGTTGCACAATGTCAACCAGACCGCACTGGATGTGTTCGGCGCACAAACCAAGCATGCATTGCTCGACCATTTCCGGCAGATTCTGACTGAGGAGGCCAAGCACGATCTCGCCAGAATCGGCTGTGCGATCTTGCGCAACGAAACCGCCACCTATACCGAGACGGAATACCGCGCCTTGGATGGCCGCCGTATCCAGGTGGGGATCAGCTGGGGCCTTGGTCAGACAGGCGCGCAAAGCCATGTTCTGGCGGCCATCAACGATATCACCGCAACCAAGCAGGCCACCGAGCAGCTCAGCAAGCTGTCCCTGGCGGTGGAGCAGAGCGGCAACATGGTCATCATCACCGATGCGCAAGGTGAGATCGAATACGTCAACCCCAAATTCTGCCTGACCAGCGGCTTTGCCGTAGATGACGTGGTGGGCAAGAACCTGCAGACGCTGGATACGGAACAAGGCTCGCACGAAGCATTCCAGGGTATGTTGCGGGACATGCTGGGCGGCAGGGAATGGCATGGCGAGATCAACTACCGTCGTAAAAACGGCGAACAGTATTGGTGCCTGCAGACCCTGGCACCGGTGCGCAATGCATCGGGGCGGATAACGCACTTTGTGGTGGTGGCAGAAGACATCAGCGAGCGGAAATTTGCAGAAAGCACCATCCGGCATCTGGCATTCTATGATGCCTTGACTGAGCTGCCCAACCGGCGATTGTTCCGTGATCGGCTGGAGTTGTTGGCCACGGCCAATGAGCGGGAAGGTGCGTCATTTGGCGTGCTGTATATGGATCTGGATCGTTTCAAGACGGTCAATGACACCTTGGGGCACGGCATTGGCGATCAGCTCCTGCAAGATGTCGCCCGGCACATGCAACAAGTATTGCGGCGTGGCGATACCCTTGCCCGGCTTGGTGGGGACGAATTCGCATTGATTGTGCCAGACACACCCAGTGCCGATTTTCTCTCGCACATTGCGGAGAAACTCCAAAACGCCATCCGTAAACCAATCGAAATCGACGGCCATCATCTCTTTGTCGGCGTCAGCATTGGCATCGCTATGTTCCCGAATGATGCCTCAGACGTAGACACCTTGCTGCGTAATGCCGATGTGGCCCTGTATCGCGCCAAAGAGCTGGGCCGCGATAATTTCCAGTTCTATCACCCGGAGATGAATGCGCGTGCGATGGAGCGCCTGGTGCTGGAGGCACGCCTACGCGGGGCGATTGATCGCAATGAATTCATCGTCTATTACCAGCCGCAGGTCAATCTGGATACGAGGCAGATTGTCGGGCTGGAGGCATTGGTGCGCTGGCAGTCACCCGAGTTGGGGCTGGTTTCACCAGCTGAATTCATCCCTCTTGCAGAAGAAACCGGCATGATCGTGCCCATTGGCGAATGGGTACTGCGTACTGCCTGCCAGCAGATGCGGCAATGGCAGTTGGCTGGCATTACCCCGGTTTGCGTGGCGGTCAACCTGTCCGCCCGTCAGTTCCACCTGAAAGACGTCGATAGCGTGATCATGGAAACGCTACGGGAAACAGGTCTATGTCCATCGCTGCTCGATATCGAAATCACGGAAAGCACAGCCATTCAAAAGCCTGACGAAACGCGGCTGACCTTGGAGCGGATGAAAAGCGTCGGGATCAATATCTCGATGGATGATTTCGGAACGGGCTATTCCAGCCTGAGCTATCTGAAGCGTTACCCACTGGATACCCTGAAGATCGACGGCTCGTTTGTACGTGATATCAACGCCAGTGATGATGACCCCGGCCTGGTCGATGCGATCATCGCCATGACTCGCAGCCTGAACATCCAGGTACTGGCGGAAGGTGTGGAGACAGAGGAGCAGGGGCGCTTCCTGGCACGGCTGGGGTGTCGGGTGGCACAAGGTTATCTATTCGGCAGACCGCTGCCTGCAGAGGAGATCGAGCCCTTGCTGCGACGTGGCTATGTGTGAACGTGCCAGTCGGTGGCAGTATGGATGACAAAATACCTGCCCATTTCATACCGCCCTTGTTTGTGCTGGCCCTGTCATGGGGCCAGATCAAGCGCCACTAATGCATCTCGGCGGTCAACTCATTCACCCAGCATAGGGCTTCGGCTTGAATCTGATTGAACTCTGCGGCATTGAGCCCTCTGGGTAGAATGGGGCAATATTGCTGGCTATCGATCAATTCAGTCTGTACAACCAATTGCAGCAGCTCGCCCAGCGGCCCGCTGCGATCCAATAGCGCCTGATTGATATCATCTGCCAGATTCAGCGGCGGCAGCAACTCAATGGCCGGTTTGTTGAGCAGCGCATCCAGCAAGGATAGCAGCCCGACCGTGAACGCCCGCTCCTGCATGGCCTTGTCTGCTGGAGAAATCCGCGCAGCCAGGAGCTCCATCAGCCGACCTCGCGTTGAAGCAAGTTGCATCAATGGGCTGGGGCCGCTCTGGTCCTGGCGGCCATGGGTATACAGCAACAGCTGCAGCCATCGCTGCAACTGACGGCGCCCAAGGACAGTGATCGCATGATGCAGGCTGTTGATCTTGTAGTTCAGGCCAGATGCAACGGAGTTCACCATCTTCATCAGGTTGATCGACAAATCCGCGCTGAGCTTCAAGCATTGCTCGATTTCCTCCGTTTCCGCATCCCCCACCATCAAGCCCAGCAGCCTCAGCAGTGTTGTCTCCGAAGGCGACGTAGCCTTGCCGGAGATGATGGTCGGCCTGGCAAAGTAATATCCTTGGAACAGGCTGACCCCCGCCTCTTTACACTGAAGAAACTGATCGGCTGAATCGATCTTCTCGGCCAGCACCTTGATGGATGATCCGGCCAGCTCGCGGCATACTTGCTTGACACTTTCCATGCTCATGGCAGGGATATCCAACTTCATGATGCTGATCAACGGCAACAGAGCCTGCATGGGTGGGGTCAGGTGGATCACGTCATCCAAAGCCAGCCGAAAGCCCTGCTGGCGGAGGTGATGGCATCGCGCAATGACTTCTGGTGTCAAATCCACCGTCTCCAGAATCTCCAGCACAATGTGTTCCGCCGGTAGCAGCTCAATGGTGTCCGACAGCAATAGATCAGCAGACACATTGATCAGGCCGAAATAGGGGCCCAGCACCTCCTTGATCCCCACATCGGCGCAGGCATGATTGATGACCGTCGCGGTTGCGGACAAATCGTCGGTGATCTCAGCGGTGTTCTGGCCACCACGGCGGAACAATAGCTCAAACCCTACCAACTGCTGCTGGCGATCAACCACGGGCTGTCGGCCCAGGAAGAAATCATTGACATCCATGGGTACCTCGATTGTTTGATAAGCGGGGTATTCAACTGGAGCAGCTTGAGGACGGTTGCGGCCAGCCTCGCTCATTCATTGTAGGTGTTGCTTGTGTTGGCGGGGTTTCAAGTTTGCGCTGACGTGAGTGGCCCCAGCGCAGGAAGCACCGCTTGCGAGGCGCGTGGCAACAGGCACTCCAGAAGTTGATCAGCACCCGGTACCGCATCGCCCGCATGCCAGTCTACCCGTGCCATTTGTGGAAGCAGTCGATACCTGTTGAATAAATAATTGACAAAAGGCCGTGAAAAACGTTTGTCCGCAAGACGTTGATAATACATTTCTTATATAATCGTAAAATTCTGCTGAGAGGCGCTTGTTGCGCATCCGGCCTGTGTGATCCCGATACGTATTCGTATCAGCAAGGAGTATTGATGTCTTTTGCCGATTTGGGCCTATCGCCGGAACTGTTACGTGCCGTCGCTGAGCAAGGCTACAGCGAGCCGACGCCGATTCAGGCCCAAGCGATTCCTGTTGTGCTGGGCGGGCGAGATGTGCTTGCCGCCGCGCAGACAGGCACCGGAAAAACCGCTGGTTTCACCTTACCAATCCTGCATCTGTTGCAGCCTGCTGCCAATTCGAGCCCATCACCGGCCCGCCACCCGCTCCGGGCTTTGATCCTGACCCCGACACGTGAATTGGCTGATCAGGTGGGCGATTCGGTCAAGGGCTACGCCAAATATGTCCCATTACGCTCAACCGTGGCATTTGGCGGGGTGAATATCGACAGCCAGATCCCGGCTTTACGCGCAGGCGTCGAGGTGCTGGTCGCAACCCCGGGTCGGCTGCTGGATCATGTCCAACAGAAAACGGTCGTGCTCAATCGTGTCGATATTCTGGTCTTGGACGAGGCAGACCGCATGCTCGACATGGGCTTTTTGCCGGATATCCGCCGGATCTTGTCGATGCTGCCCGCCGAGCGGCAGACGCTGCTGTTCTCCGCCACCTTTTCACCAGAAATTAAAAAGCTGGCTGATCAGTTCCTGCGCAACCCGCAAGTGATCGAAGTGGCCCGTCGTAATTCGACGAACGAACAGGTGACACAAGTCGTACATCAGGTGGATGGTTTCCGCAAACGCGCTACTTTGGCGCATCTGATCCGCCACCACGACATGCAGCAGGTGATCGTGTTCTGCAATACCCGCCAAGGGGCTGAGCGCCTGTCTCGTGAATTGGCCCGTGAAGGGTTCGCGGCAGATGCCATTCATGGCGACAAGACCCAGCAGCAGCGCCTGGAGACGCTGGCCCAGTTCAAAGAGGGCAAGGTCAAAGTGCTGGTGGCGACCGACGTGGCCGCGCGTGGCCTGGATATCGAAGAGCTGCCCTATGTCGTGAATCACGACCTGCCCAATACGCCAGAGGACTATGTCCACCGGATTGGCCGTACTGGTCGTGCCGGTGCAAAAGGCACCGCCATCTCGCTGGTGTCGGATGAAGAATCCAAACAATTGGCGGCGATTGAAAAGTTGGTGAAACAATCGTTGGAGTTGGTGCCTGTGCCTGGGTATACCACACCGCGCACACCGCAGGCAGCGCCGACTGCAACGGGTGCTGCTTTGATGTCAAACGGTCGGACACCTGCGCCAGTTCGTCCACTCTACCCAGGACGCGGCCCTCGCCAAACCGAGCAGGTGGCCGCGTTGTTCCTGCCACCCCGCTATCGCCGCTCGTAAGGGCGTCAGGTTTCACCGGCGAGCGGTTGTTTCCTGCGCCGGATGACGGGGTGGTGCCAGCCGGACCACCCCGTTTGCTTTGGCAGCCGTGTGTGCCGATCAAAAAAATCGGCATCTGTCCCTGTACATCAAGTCTGCACTTGCTTGTAGAATGGCCGACTGTTGTGGGTGCTCATATCGCCATATGGCAAATTAAGGCGGGCAGCAGGATAACGACCTGCCAAGCTGCAAAATATCCGCATCATCACGTCAGTGGAGCCAGCGGCCAGGAATCGAGGAAAAGCGATGTGTCCTCCTTCAGGCTGGAAACGCTTTCAACTCACACTGCTTTACCACGCTGATCGCTTCACCTCAGCCGTATTTTCCATGTTATGTGCGTCACATATCGACTAGTGTGATGTGCGTTGGACTGGCTGGGTGAGCATGCCATTTCATACGTGCTTGGGTGGATGGCCGCCAGATGCTGGTGGCGTCTGGGCGCATGACTGTTTCGATAGCCATCTGGCAACGTGTGCCAGATTTGACAAGGTGTGTGCATGACCTTCTCTCGTTTGCTGCAACAATTCATCCGCCAGCACTGGCGAGCTTATCTGGCCTCAGCGCTCATGCTGACAGGTATTGCGACATTGACAGTCTGGTTGCCCCGGCAGGTGGGGTATGTGATCGATGAGATGGTCGCCGGGCGATTGGTCGGGACGGCCTTGCATCAGCAATTGGCCATGCTGATCGGGCTGGGGGTCATCGTCTATTTCCTACGAGTGGGGTGGCGCCTGACGCTGTTTAAGGCTTCTTACCGATTGGGCGTGTCCCTACGTGAGCAGCTTTATCGTCGCCTGACATTACAAGGCCCGGCTTTTTTCCATCAACAACGTACCGGTGATCTGATGGCCTGCGCGACCAATGACATCGATGCGGTGGAAATGGCGGCGGGTGAGGCTTTCCTGGCGGGTTTCGATGGCTCGCTGTCCTTCGTGCTGGTCATTGCGATGATGATGTTGGGCGTGGATTGGCGCCTGACGCTGATCGCGTTGCTGCCGTTCCCCTTCATGGGTATGGCGTTCTGGTATATCTCCAACCAAGTGCATCATGCATCGCGAACGGCTTTGGATCGCTTCAGCACATTGAATGACCATGTGCATGAGACGCTGTCCGGTGTCAGGACACTCCGTGCCCTGGGGCTGCAGCAACGAAGTGCCATGCAGTTTGCACACATGGCTGAATCCGCAGCCGAGGCCAGCCTGGTGGCGCAGAAGTGGGAGGCCGCTTACGAGCCCGCTGTCGGTATCACGCTGACCATTGCCTCGGTGCTGGCGTTGGCGCTGGGCGGGTATCTGGTCTGGCAGCAACAGATGACAATCGGCTTGCTGACCAGCTTTACGATGTATCTGGGGCAGTTGATCTGGCCGATGTTTGCAGCGGGTTGGGTGTTGTCGCTGATCGAGCGCGGCAGGGCCGCCTGGGGGCGGCTGGTGCCCGTTTTGAATGCACCGCTGACCATCGACGATAGCGGTACGCGGGCTGATCTGACTGTGGGCCGGGTGATGTTCGATGACGTGTCATTCACCTATCCGGGGCAAAGCCAGCCAGCGCTGCAACACATCCAGCTGGCCTTGGATGCTGGCAAGACCATCGGTGTGGTGGGCCCGACAGGTGCTGGCAAATCGACTCTGATCCGTCTGCTGCTCCGTCAATACCCTGTGGAGCAGGGGCAGTTGACCAGTGATGGCACACCGTTGACTGCTTTTCAATTGAGCAGATTGCGAGAAAGGGTCAGCTGGGTGGCGCAGGAGCCGTTTCTGTTTTCAGCATCGATTGCTGACAATATCGCGCTGGCCAAGTCTGGGGCTACACGTGAAGAGGTCATTCACGTGGCGAGACTGGCCTCGATCCATGATGACATCACACGGTTTCCAGAGGGCTATGACACACCAGTAGGTGAACGTGGGGTGACACTGTCCGGTGGTCAGCGCCAGCGTGTGGCCATTGCCCGTGCTTTGCTGGCAGACAGCCCAGTGCTCTTGCTGGATGATGCGCTATCTGCGGTCGATACCGAGACGGAAACCAATATTCTGCACCACCTGCGCGACACCCGCCGTGGCCGCACGGTGTTGATCGTCAGCCATCGCCTGAGTGCGGTGGCGGATGCTGACCATATCGTCGTGATGAAACATGGCCGGATTGTGGAATCTGGCAGCCATGATGCGCTCTTGGCCATGAATGGCTGGTATGCCACGCAGTGGCGTTACCAGCAACTGGAGGCAAGCCTTGAAACGATTTGATCTACAGCAGTCTGAACAGGGCCGTGCACTGGCCCTGTTGACCTGGGCGGCTGAGCCGGAAAAACGGCATCTGTGGTGGGGGGTGTTGTGGCTGCTGATCGCCACAGGGCTGGAAATGCTCGGCCCGATCCTGGGCAAGATATTCATTGATGATCACCTGTTGCCACGCCACTTCGAGGGCAAGCTGGTCGTTGGGTTGTTGCTCGGCACCCTATTGAGCGGGGTGGTTGCAACCATCTTGCGGTATCTGCAACTGATCCGGCTCTCTGGCGTGGCGATGCGCTCAGTTCGCCGCCTGCGTGAGTCGGTCTACAGCCATGTGCTGGCCCTGCCGATGGCATTCTTCGATAAGGCCATCACCGGGCAATTGGTCAGCCGGGTCACCAATGACACCGAAGCCGTCAAGAGTCTGTATGTGCAGGTGCTGTTCGTCATGTTGGACAGCTGCATCTTGCTGGTTGGCGCACTGGTGGCTATGGCTTGGCTGGATTGGCGACTGATGCTGATCGTATCGGTGTTGATCCCCGCCGTGATGATCATCGTCTGGTTCTATCAGCGCCTGAGCGCACCGGCGGTGACCCGCGCCCGGCAACTGCGTAGCGACATCAATGCGCAGATGGCGGAAAGCATCGCAGGCATGGCTGTGCTACAGGCCAGCCAAGCACAGGGTCGTTTTGAGCAGCGATTTGCCCAGACCAATGAGTCGCACTATCACGCGCGGTTGATCGAAATCCGCGCCAATGCCTGGCTGCTGCGACCTGCGTTGGACTTGCTGAATGTGCTGTTATTGGTAACGGTGATCTTCAACTTTGGCTTGCGCGACCTGCATGGGGTGGAAATCGGCGTCCTGTATGCTTTTGTCAGCTATATCTCCCGTGTGGTGGAGCCACTCATTCAAATCACCATGCAGTTCAGCCAGTTGCAGCAATCTGTAGTGGCCGCTGCGCGGGTCAATACCTTATTGAAGGAAACGGAAGCACCGCCCGCACAAGGTGATGCTGTGGTATCACAGGGCGCCGTCTCGATCAAACAATTGCGGTTCGGCTATCTGCCTGGCCAAACCGTGCTGCATGATCTCAGCCTGGAGATTCCAGCTGGCGGGTTTTATGGCATCGTCGGCCATACAGGCAGCGGCAAATCCACCTTGCTCAGTCTGATGCTGCGCTTTTATGAGCCGCAACAGGGCGAAATCGACATCGATGGCGTGCCCATCCATCATTTCAATGACTTGGCATTTCGGGCTGGTGTCGGGCTGGTGCCGCAAGAGCCGTTTCTGCTGGCCGCCACGGCCCGAGAAAACATCGATATGGGCCGGGGCCTGACTCAGATGCAAATCGAGACGGCTGCCCGATCCGCCCAAGTGCATGATCTGATCATGTCGCTGGAGCAAGGTTACGACACGCAGCTGGGCGAAGGCGGGGTGCGGCTTTCAACGGGGCAGAAGCAGTTGATTGCCATTGCCAGGGCGCTGGCTGGCCAGCCGCGCATCCTGTTGTTGGATGAGGCGACCGCACATATCGACAGTGAGACTGAGCAAGTGGTCCAGCAAGCATTGACGGCATTACATGGCAAAGTCACCCTGATTGCCATTGCGCATCGATTGTCAACCATCCGTGACGCGGATCGGATCGTGGTGCTGAATCATGGTCGGGTAGCCGAGCTGGGCGATCATGATGAATTGATGGCGATCGAATCAGGTATCTATCAGCGACTCTACCTGCTCCAGCAATTGGAAGAGTCCGAACCCGATGACGGCACCACACGTGGCACATAAAGAGCAACATAGCTGTGTGGACAGGCCCCGCGTCCATCCAATCCATGGGTGTCAAATCCGCTGCCAGTGGGCATGTCAGCGGGTATGGTCACGGATGGCCGCCACCGCCGGGTGTAAAATCCGGCGATCACTATAGATGGCGTAGATGGGTGCGATGATGTTCCGCAGTTGCCCGACGCAGGCCACGCCCAGCTGATTCGCCATGTCCTCCTTGCTGAAAGCTGGCATGGGAAACATGCCCAAGCCCTGCTGCCCGAAGGTGGCCAGCAGCGCACTGTCCTCAAATTCGCCCACAATGTCGGGCCGGATGTCATGGGTCGTGAACCAATGTTCCAACTGAGCATGTAACGCGTTGTTGCGTGTAGGCATCAGCATGGGCGCCCGATGCAGGCAAGCCGGAAACGGCTTGGCATGCCGTGCCGCCAGCTCTTGTTTCGCAAAGATCATGACCGGACAGTGTGCGACCGTATCGCTGTGCAAGCGTAGCTGGGTGCTATGTGTGGCTGGGCGGTCAGCCAACACCATGTCCAGGCGATGTAAGGCCAAGTCTGCCAGCAGCGGGTCGAATTCTCCCTCATCGCAAGTCAGGCGGATACGCTGTGGTAGCTGCAGGGCAGGCTCCAGCAGGCGGTAGATCAGCGTTTTGGGTAAAGCATCGGAAATGCCGACTGTGAAGCGAAGGGTCTGCCCGAGCTGCTCATCTGCCAACGTTTCTTGTAGCTGATTGCCCAGCAGGAATATCTGATCTGCCAGCCCCAGCGCAATCCGGCCTGCCTCTGTCAGCACCAAGCCTCGCCCTTGCTGCGCAAACAAAGCCCGCCCAATCTGCTGTTCAAGTTGGGCGATCTGCCCGCTTACCGTCTGGGCGCTCATGCCCAACTGTTCTGCAGCTTTGGTGATGCTGCCCTCTTTGGCCGTCGCCCAGAAATAACGAAGGTGTTTGTAGTTCAGGTCGGTATATCGCATATTTCAATTCGAAAAAATCGGATGAATAGTAAGGTTTTATTCGGTTTTTCCGACTGCAAAAATCCAGTACGATCGCGAAGCTCTTGCTTGGACAGCGTCCAGCCTCGGTGCGTTCCACGTACCTCACCACTGCATCAAAGGAGAATACACACCATGAAACGCGTCATTTTGCTGATTGCCACCAATATTGGCGTGATGCTGGTTTTAAGCATTGTCGCCAGCATGCTTGGCGTCAACCGTTATCTGACCGCCAACGGCTTGAATCTTGGCATGTTGCTCGTCTTTGCCGCCATCATGGGCTTTGGTGGCGCATTCATCTCGCTGCTGTTGTCCAAGACCATTGCCAAGTGGTCAACCGGAGCCCGGGTCATCGAGCAGCCTGCCACTGAGGCTGAATACTGGCTGGTCAATACTGTGCGTAAGCTGGCTGAACGCGCCAACCTGCCCATGCCGGAGGTAGCCATCTATGATGGTGAGCCCAACGCCTTTGCCACCGGCGCAAGCAAATCCAACTCCCTGGTCGCTGTTTCAACTGGGTTGTTGCACAGTATGACTGAAGAAGAGGTCGAGGCGGTACTGGCGCATGAAGTAGCCCACATCGCCAATGGCGACATGGTCACATTGACCTTGATACAGGGGGTGGTGAACACCTTCGTATTCTTCCTGGCGCGAGTGGTCGGTTATCTGGTGGATTCATTCCTCAAGCGAAATGATGACGAGTCCAGCAGCGGCACCGGCATTGGTTACATGATCACCGTGTTCATCTGCGAAATTCTGTTTGGCATTCTGGCCAGCGTCATTGTCATGTACTTCTCGCGCCAGCGTGAATATCGCGCTGATGCTGGTGCCGCACAGTTGCTGGGCAGCCCGACAAACATGATTGCTGCACTGCGTCGCCTGGGCGGTATGCAGGCTGGTGCGTTGCCACAGAACATGGCTGCTTCCGGTATCTCAGGTGGCGGTGGCTGGGCCTCGATGTTCTCAAGCCATCCGGCTCTGGAAGACCGTATTGCGGCTTTGCAGTCCGCACGATAACTGGTTTGCATGTGATCTGAGCATGGGCGGTAACGCCCTTAGGATTGGGTTCTGTCATTTTGAGGAGTGTGTGCCATGAAGTGTCCGGTATGTGAAGGTGTCAACCTGGTCATGTCTGAGAGAAGCGGGGTCGAGATCGACTATTGCCCTCAATGCCGAGGTGTGTGGCTGGATCGAGGTGAGCTGGACAAGATCATTGATCGATCAGCGGTACAAACATCGGCCCAGCCCGCAGCATATGAGGCTTCGCATGAGCTGCCGCGAGGGCATGGGCAGCCTTCCAGCTCGCATCCGCAATACAGCCAGCATCAACATCAATCGTATCAACAGCAACACCAGCAACACCAGCAACAACATCACCACGATAGTGGGTATTACAAAAAGAAGAAGCGCGAGGGCTTCCTGGGTGAATTATTTGATTTTGACTGAAATTCACCCGAGATCAATCAGTTTGCATGGCATTTGGGTGCATGTTTACGGCTGATGGATGGTACCCGCATGGCCTGACTGAATGTACCGGTCAGGCGGCAGGACATATGTGCGGCACTGTTGCAAATCGGCCATCATAAGGAGATAGGTAAATGAGTTTTAAACGTTTCGCTGGTTTGGCAGCTTTGACGCTTTTCTCTGGATACGCCGCCGCAGAGGCAGTGGTGGTCAATCGTGGCATCTCTGAGCAGGAAGTCCTGGCGGCCCAGCAGGGGTGGTGCAAGGCATTGGTCGATATCAGCTCCACCTACGAAAGCAATGGCCGTGAGGCAGCCAAGGCGCTGGCCGAGAAGGTGATTGATAGCGCCTATGGCAAAGCCATTCTGTTCAAGCCGACGCTGACAATGAATCCACAGACTTTCCGGACGACCCGTGCAGGCACCTTGTCCTATTTTGTGGGTGGGGATTCGACCTATCCGAAGGATACTGGCTTTGCTTTGAAAGGCTGGAAGAAGTGTGAGATCGACAATGCAGCGGTGTTGATCACTGGCGACACCGCTACCACCATGGGCAAGGTGCGTTTCACGGGCAAAGACGGGAAAGTGACCACTGTGGATAAGACCTGGATGTTTGTCAAAGACGACGCGGGTGCACTCCGGATCGTTGTTCATCATTCCTCGCTGGAGTTTCAGGGCGCGTAATTACCATTCCACCTGTAAACGGAAGCCGACTGTGTTCAGCAGGCCCACACTTCAGGTGGGCTGCCTCTGAGCCAGATCGGCTTTTTGCATGTCCGACACGACCGTTTCTCACATCGTGCTCACTCCTCTTGCACTGGGTGGCGCCAGTCCTCAGATGATCGGCTTGCCGTGCCTGTCCACGATGTTCATGGCGGGCTGATTTCCTGATCTGACTACAATTTGGCTACATCCTGTCAAATACTTACAATCTGTGGTGTGAATTCGATTTCAAGTTTTCTGTTGGGTTGATTTGCAATGCCGAATCCTTGACAGAGTCAATCAGGGTGGTGCAGACCGACCGGCTCACAAGCTATCCACCTACCCGTCCGCCGGGTCGAAAGAATCAAACACCATGGATGTATCGCACTCCCCCCGACAAGCTGCTTCTCCATCACTGCTGGCCTTGGCCTGGCCCATTTTTGTCGAGCAGGCACTGCATCTCATGGTCGGGCTGGTCGATACTTTCATGGTCAGTCATATTTCCGACCAGGCGGTTGCCGCGTTGGGTACCGCCAATCAATTTGTCGCATTTTTTCTGGTGCTGTTTGGATTTGTCAGTATGGGCTGCAGCGTGGTGGTCACACACCATCTGGGTGGGCAGGACAAGGAAGGGGCCGAGCGTGTTGCCGCAACGGCAATCAGCGTCAATACCTGGTTGGGGCTTGCCATCAGCATTGCGGTGTATTGTTTGGCCGAGCCTTTGCTACGGCTGGCACAGCTCTCAGATGCCTTGCTGCAATACGCCGTGCCATTTCTGAGCCTGATGGGTGGGACGCTGTTTCTGGAATCCATCAATCTGGCCATCTCTGCCGTGCTCCGCGCGCATGGGCACACCCGTGACGCCATGTTGGTGACAGTGGCCCAGAACATCATCAATGTCATCGGGAACACAATCCTGCTCTTCGGCCTGCTGGGGGCCCCAAAAATGGGCGTGGTCGGTGTCGCGTTATCTACGGTGATCAGCCGGCTGGTAGCTTGCCTCGCCTTGTGGGTGCTTCTGGAATATCACACTCATCTGAAACTCAAGGCCGCTGACTTCTTCAGCGTTCACCGTGAACGTCTGGGACGGATTTTACACATTGGCCTGCCGGCGGCGGGCGAGAATATCTGCTGGTGGCTGGCTTTCATGACCGTGACAGCGTTCACTGCACGCATGGGCGAACAAGCACTCGCGACACAGACCTATACCATGCAGCTTGTCTGGTTAGTGGTGTTGGCAACAGTTGCAATCGGCCTGGCAACCGAGATTCTGATCGGGCGGTTGATTGGCGCAGGGCAATTTGACGAAGCTTATCGGCAACTGCTCCGTAGCTTGCGAGTCGGGTTTGCCATTTCCGTCCTGGTGGTCATTGTGGTTTCGGTGCTGTCGCCTTGGATTCTGAGCTGGTTCACCCAAGACCCGGTGGTGATTGCAACGGGTGCCATGTTGATGCGGATTGGGTTGATCCTGGAGCCGGGGCGGGTATTCAATATTGTCGTGATCAGCTCACTGCGTGCGACGGGGGATGCGCGATACCCCGCCATGATCGGCATGGTGTCCATGTGGGGTGTCATGGTGCTGGGGGCGTGGTTTCTGGGCACTTATATGGGGTTGGGCCTGGTCGGGGTGTGGGCGGCGATGGTGCTGGATGAATGGTTGAGAGGCATGCTCATGTACCGGCGCTGGAAGCAAAGAAAGTGGCTGAAATATGCCCAACGTACCTATGCAAACGTACAATCCGGTACCGCTGTTTGAAAGTCCTGAGCGCCTGCAACATGGCCATCCCAGATCGACTGGCTTTGGCAGACCCGGCAGGGATTGAACTATATGAAGCGCCTTCGCTTTAATTGGCAAACAGCAAACACTGCTTGTTGATGCATCGTGGCATCAGGCCGCACCTGTGTTTATCTAAGTGGGGCAAGGAATAAACGCTTGCTGAGGGTACGGCTTAGCTGCTAAGTGATGGTGCGGGGGGCTTCTACACAAAGAAGCCCCCGGCGTCATTCAGCTGAGATCACATGGTTTCACATGATGCCTGCTTGTTGCGTTGCCGTGCACGCCAGCGTAACACCACCGAGCCTTTCCACGCGGCGTGTAAGCCGAAATAGCCCAATAGTGAGGAAACAATGGCGATGGTCAACAGCCCGACAACGAATGGGGCGCCCAGATTGGCCAACCAATGCTCATACATCTTCAAATCGGGCAGCATCCACCCACCCAATTGGTAAGCGCTGAAATAGATGGGGGGAACGGTGAATGGATTGGTGATGAGTGTCGCGGCAGCGGCAACCGGTAGATTGTGACGGAACCAGATGGCCGCCAATGAGGCCAATGCAATCTGCGCAATAGGAATGGCAAAGCCGATGAATAAACCGACAGCCAGCCCAAGCGCCATTCCTTTTCGGTTGATGTACCATAGTTCTGGCCGGGCAAGATACGGGCGGGCAGGGCCAAGCCATTGTTGTGCCATGATTTTTTCTGGCGTGGGTAGCCGACGATGCAACCACTTCTTCATCTTTTCTCTCTCGCTCCATCCGCAAAATAATTTAGACCATTTCCAGCAAGCGATAGTTCATTCTTTTCAGGCGACTAGCCGCAGTACCGGCGAGTGCGGGCTGTGAAGCCATGCCGGGTGGTGCAGGAATGGCATCCCTAAAGGAATCCTCGCTTGCGCCCCCCTCCAAGACCGCTTCCTCAAAAATTTTTTGTGATTTTTCTGTTTTGCATTGCGTCAAATGAGTAGCAATAGGCGCAATGCTGTTATTTGGGAAAATGCCTTTATATTGTTGCCAATTTCGCTCGATATTATTTTATCTGTATATTTGATTTGTTTTTAAAATCATCAGATTTTTTCGTTGAATACCTCGAATTTTCTCTCGCAATTGCACAAATACAGCTCTTCCTTTGTGCGTCGCAGATCATTCTAATGACATAAAAATGTTTGCAATTTCTCTTCGTTTGTCCGGATAATCGGAATTGCTTGTTATGAAATGTTACGGCATTACAGTGGCTTGGCATGAGTTTAATTATAGTGATGTCGTACATTCGAACTGGCGAAAATAAAGAAATTAAATAAAATAGGAGAGTAATGTGAAGCATAATGATTCGGGGTATTTCTATATGCCCAAACAAGTTGCTGTGCTGGTATTCACACTATTTTCAGCTTCTGCTTTTGCCGCTGGAGAGGCAAACGGATCGGATCGTACCGATCGGATGATCGTCAAATACAAGTCCTCATCGCTGGAAAGCATGAGCGCCAGAACGTCGGCATCCATGATGGCCGAGCGCATGGCATCCGCTCAACGGATCGGGCAACAAATGGGCTTCAGCCTGCGGACGTTGCGTCAAACCGCAACGGGTGCGCAGGTATTGACTTTGAATCGCAAGGCGTCGGTTGAGGAGGTGAGCCAGCTGGCTGCGAATTTGAAAGCACAAGACCCGAATGTCGAGTATGCCGAGCCAGATCGGATCAAGCATGCCATGCTCACGCCCAATGACAGCCGATTCAGCGAGCAGTGGGATCTGACCGAAGCAACCGGGGGGATGCGCCTGCCACAAGCCTGGGATCTGTCGACCGGTCAAGGCATCACTGTCGCGGTGATTGATACAGGCTATCGCCCCCACAGCGATCTTTCTGCCAACCTATTGCCTGGCTATGACTTCATTACCGATACCTTTGTCTCCGTCGATGGGGACGGGCGGGATTCGGACGCCCGGGACCCAGGTACTGTTACGAAGGCAGGAGAGTGTGGTGGTGGCGAGCCGAAATGGGACTTGACCTCCAGCTGGCATGGTACGCATGTTGCTGGAACTATCGCAGCCTTGACCAATAACCGCGTGGGGGTGGCTGGCGTAGCGTTTGATGCACGGGTTTTACCACTGCGGGTGCTGGGTAAGTGTGGCGGGTATACCTCGGATATCGCCGATGCCATTATCTGGGCTGCTGGCGGGGCTGTGGATGGTGTACCTGCCAACTCTAACCGTGCAAGGGTCATCAACCTGTCACTGGGCGGGAAAGGCAGCTGCGAAATCACGACACAGAATGCTATCAATAGCGCACGCAACAATGGTGCGGTGGTAGTGGTGGCGGCTGGCAACGATAACGTCAATGCTGGCGGATTCAGTCCTGCCAACTGCCAAGGGACGATTACGGTGGCATCCACCAACCGTGCCGGTGGCCATGCTTACTATTCGAACTTTGGCAGCGTGATTGATGTGTCGGCACCCGGCGGCGAAACCAATGTCACTGACGCGAATGGCATTTTGTCAACGGTGGACATCGGCCAAGCCACGCCGGTCGGCGAGGGCTATTCCTTCTACGAGGGGACTTCCATGGCTGCACCCCACGTGGCGGGGGTAGCGGCATTGATGCTCTCCAGAAACCCATCCCTGACGCCTGATCAGGTCGAATCCCTGTTGAAGTCCACCGCACGTACCTTCCCGGCAACGTGCTCGCAATGTGGCGCGGGTATTGTTGATGCTAATGCGGCGGTCAGGGCAGCGGATAGTGATACCACGCCCCCCGGATCAGGCGGTGAGACTGAGCCAAACGACTCGCTATCAGGTGCCAATATCATCAGCACCAGTGGTACGGTGCAAGCCAACATTGGCTCCAGCCGCGATGTCGACTACTTCAAGGTGACATTGCCGGCGGGCAAGACGTTGAGGGCGAGCATGACGCCAGGTAGCGGCTCCGCTGACTATGATGTCTATCTGTACAACGATGCTGGATCGCTGCTGTCCAGTAGCGAGGCGGGGGCGGGCAGGGTGGATACAGTCTCTGGCGCCAACTCCGGCAGCAGATCGGTCACCCGCTACGTCGCGGTGAAGTACTACAGTGGCGGAACCGGCTCAAGCAGTGGTAAATACAGCATTCAGTTCAGCTGGTAAGCACGTAAACAAGAACGGGGGCATCTGCCCCCGTTTTTCGCTGCCACCCATTCCTCACCCCCTGTTTTCTGAAACACCCGCGATAACAGGTCAAGCCGGGGGTGCTCATTTCAGTAGATGTGCGAACTGCTGGATCACCTTGTTGACCTTGGGTGAGATGATCAACTGGCAATAAGGCTGGATCTGGTGCTGGTTGTAGTAATTGTGGTGGTAAGGCTCAGCGGCATGAAACGTACTTGCTGCCGTCAATTCAGTAACGATTGGCGCACCCCAGCTATTGTCCGCCTCCAACTGGGCCATGATGGCAGCAGCCTGGGCCTGTTGCGAGGCATCCATATAGAAAATAGCCGAGCGATATTGCGTACCCACATCATTACCCTGTCGATTGCGAGTCGTCGGGTCGTGGATCTGGAAAAATACCGTCAGAAGCTCGGCATAGCTGATCACAGCGGGGTCGAACTCGATCCGGACTGCCTCGGCATGACCGGTTTGGCCGTCACACACCTCACGGTAACTAGGGTGGTCAACATGCCCACCAATATAGCCTGACGTGACCTGATGCACCCCCTTCAAGCGCTGGAAGACGGCCTCCAGGCACCAAAAACAACCTCCACCAAGCACGATAGTTTCTGTCATTTTTCTCTCCTAAGTCCTTGTCGCATAATGGTTCACAGCATTTCAGGAACCGAAACAATCACTACCAAAACTTGGTTGATCGCTGTAAAATGTGCCAATAGAACAGCCAAATTTTAGAGGTTCCTGATGACCACTGCCACACCGCGAGGTATCCAAGAAATTAGTTGGACATTAAAAGATGGCACTGTCAAGAGTGCATATCGTGTGCGGATTACAAGGAAGAACTTCAAAGGTCAACGGAGTTGAGTTTTTGACAACTTGAATGAAGCCAAAGAGTATTTAGCATTATCAAAAACCGTTCAAGGTAAAAAGCTAATTTATTCCATTGAACAAACAGAAGAAGAAAAATACCGTTCCGACAAAGAAAATCGTAACGATTTTAGTTTTGAGCATTTTGTGAAGCTGTACATTCGTGATTACATTGATACCAAACCACGAGAAACAGAACTTCAAAAAAGGAACCATGCAAGCACGGTAGCTTTTTTCAATATTATTCTTGGAATCTCCATTCTTGATAGGTCACTTACCTATCAAGAAAAAGTGGACATGGGTGTCGGCAATCCTGAAGATCCAGTTTATAAATATTTTGGAAAATACGACATTCGCAAAATCACCCCCATTGACATTAACAACTATATCAAGTCAAGGAAGCGGCTTGAATTGAAACCTATTTCAATTCAACGAGAGATCACACAAATTTCCAATGTCTTCAACAAGGCAAAATATTTTTCTGAGCTGGATTCCATTGTTGAACTTCGCAATCCTTGTCGTGAATATGATCTGGATTTATTGAAAAATAACTCCTTAAAACGTGAAGGATTTATTTCTGATTAAATGCTTGAAAAAATCTTCACAGCATTTAAACAATATTCAAATTCAGAACTCTATGAAATTTCCAACCTGTCTTTACTCACTTCAATGCGAAGAAGTGAAGTCATTACACTCAAAAAAGATCAGGTTAAGGAAAATTATATTCAACTCATTCATGCTAAGTCAGGCAAGCCACGAAAAATCTACCTGACAAAAGAAGCACAGGAATACATTGCCACACTCAAATAAAAG
Organism: Chitinivorax tropicus; assembly: GCF_014202905.1. Taxonomy (NCBI): domain Bacteria; kingdom Pseudomonadati; phylum Pseudomonadota; class Betaproteobacteria; genus Chitinivorax; species Chitinivorax tropicus. The sequence goes on from NZ_JACHHY010000005.1 coordinate 205,226, forward strand.
AATGACAAAGGGAATTTCTTCGCCTATACCATTATGGGCTTTGATCGAATTTTTCACGCACAAGTGAAGAAGCATGGATTCGATTTGAGGTTTCATGACTTCCGAAAAACTGCAATTTCAAGAACCTTGTCCAAAGCAAATGATAATTCCTTGCTGGTGGCAAATGTTCTTGGCTTTTCGTCAGTTAGAAAATTTGACGAGCTTCATGAATTAAAACCTAACCGACTAAAAAATGAACCTCAATAGAATAATAGTCCTTGGAAATAGTGGATCAGGGAAGAGTTGGATTGCAAAGAACTTAGCTTCAGCCATGAGCAGCGAGTGGATTGACTTAGACACCATACATTGGGAGCCTGGTGGGTATGGTGTAGCAAGAGATCGTTTAGTTTCCCTGCAAATGGCAAAGCAACATGCCGAAAACAATAAATGGGTAATCGAAGGAATTTATGGATGGATTATTGAAGAAATTCAAATTCATGCCACCTATCTTGTTTGGTTAAAAATAAATGAACTGGAATGCATTGAAAACATTAAATCTCGTGGAATTAGAGGAAATGGAACCGAAGAATCATTTTCCGCCCTACTGAATTGGGCGGGCTCTTATAGAACTCGCACTGGATCAAGCTCATTTGATGGACATCAGGCAATTTTCAATAAATTCTCTGGGAATAAAATTACATTAACCTCACGAACCAGCATTGATGAATTTCTCAGCTCAATAGGAAGTAAAATTTAAAAAAGTCAGTCGAATGACTGGCTTTTTTATTTTCTATCGAACTATTGACAATCTCTCGATTTTCAATATAAGTACAATAACAGTTTCCCGACTGGTAGTTAAATAATACGAATTAAATTCAAATTGTCAAGCTGCTCAGCGAGAAATTGTCAGGGCAATTTTTTATGCGTCGATTAAGTTCCACAGTTCGGAGATTGCTAACGTGAATAGCTAATATGAAGGCAGGTTAGAAATATTCAGGACAAGCTCCTGATAACTGTAAATCCCCCTTAGCAGGTAGCGACACTATTATTATAGTGATAGTGAAGGAGGCTAGAATGAGATTTAAACAGTGACCTTTCCCCGTTAGGTATCCCAGTCTTTAATTGGCAACCTGGGTCCTCTGTTGGTGGTACTTCTGCCGGAATTCTTCCGGCGTTAAATATCCCAGCGCACTATGTGGCCGGGAGCGGTTGTAATCGAG